>JAJDUQ010000327.1 GCA_022826505.1 Gammaproteobacteria bacterium | reverse complement strand
GTGTGGTGCAACACATATAGACAATATTATGGCACTACATCAGCCATCTCGACCAAGAATCAATCGGTTATATGCCAAAATCAGCGAATTTCGGGCTGATCCGACCCATCGCGACCCACAATTGGGTAAAGATGGGTTAGCGCGATGAGCACCAGGAGGACGGTGACCGCGAAGCCGAGCATGTCAGCGCCGATCCTCCGAGGTTCGACGCACGCGGATGCCCTCGTCCTCGATCTCTTCCTCGACCGACATCGCGCCTGCGAGCCGGTGGACCGTCCGCAGATCCCTGCGCATGAGGGCACGGACGATCCCGAAGACGACGAGCAGGAGACAAACGCTGAACATGACCCATCCGGCGAGCCAGAAGGACTGTGGCAGCACCAGAGGCACGTGCAGCGGCGTCACCGAGCGGGCGCCGATCGCGACCGAGTCCGCGACCAGCGCGACCGCTCGCCAGGTCAGGGCAATCGCGAACAGACCGAGCAGCGCGGCGCCCAGCAGGTCGACGGCGGCGCACGCGATGCGCGGCATGTGAACGTAGAGCGCGTCGATGCGCACGTTGGCCCGGCGCAGGAACGCGTAGGGCAGAGCCCATGAGGTGGCGATGGCGAACAGGTAGCCCGAGATCTCGTCGGCTCCGCCCAGCGTGGTGTTGAAGAGCTTTCGGATAAGGACGTCGAAGGTGACCATCACCGAGGCGAAGATCATCGTTGCGCCGCCGGTCAAGGCCGCGGCGAGCGCGATCCGGTTCGCCCAGCGGAGGAGCGTGTCGTACATGGCCGGCGGCGACTCTCCGGCTCGAGTCCGATTCAAGGTCCGGAGAGCCGCATCGAGACGGAGCGTTCGTCAGATGACGGGCGCCACCAGCCCTGCGGCCTCGCCGGCCGTCGAGTTCCAGAGCTTGACGCAATCCGCACCGCAACGCTCCGCCCAGCGCTTCAGCACGACGTTCTGGAGAACGTTCTGGTGCGCGGCGAGGCCTTCGGCGTCGATTTCCACCAGCGTGGCACCGCCGGGATCGCCGGACGGACAGGGGCCGGTGGTCAGGCAGTTGACGCCGTTCTTGTCATCGTCGATTGCCGCCGCCCAGGCCTTCTCCTCCATCTTGGCGAAGGTATCCGTCATGACCTGCCTGGTCTCGGCGTCGAGCTTCGCCCACAGCTTGGTGCTGACCGCGGTGAACGACACGGAATAGGCGAGCTTGGAGGGGACGACATACTTGATCACCTCGTGCCACTTGCCCCGGTAGGCGGACATGGCGTCGGTGATGGCGCAGTCGACGACACCCTTCTGGAGCGCCGGCAGCACCTCGCCGAACGACATGGTGACGCTGGTGCCTCCGGCGCCCTCGACGTAGTCGCCCAGCGACGCCGAGTGGACGCGGATCTTCTTCCCCTTCAGGTCCTTGACGCTGGCGACGGGCTCGGTGCAGTAGACCAGGGAGGGCGGCCACGGATGCAGCGCCACGACCTTGGCATCGAAGGTCTCCTGGAAGGTCGTGTCGATGGTTTCCCGATAGGCGGAGTGGATGTCGCGCAAGGTCGTGAAGTCCTGCGCCATGCCGGCGAGATCAGCGCCTTCGATCAGCCCGTTGCCCTTCGCGACGTACCCGACGAGGCCGTGGGCGAAGTCGAACACGTTGAGCTTCAGGAGCCGGATCACCTCGTAGCCCTTGAGGCCCGCCTCGGTGATCGGAATTGCCTGCGCGGTGAGCTTGCCGCCGGACGCCTCCGGCATCATCTCGGCCCACAACGGGCTCTCGATCTTCTGCCATGCGGTGAGGTGACCCCACGTGCCGACCACCTTGAACTCTCGCGCCGGGATCTCGGCACTGCCGGAAATCGGCGCGCCCGCAAGGGCGGCGGTGAATGCCGCCGCTACCACCATCAGAAGCTTTCGATTCATGTCTTGCTCCTCCTCATGCGGAGATCCCGGTTCTTCGACGGTTCTGGGACTGGATTGTTGTGGTTCGGGATCGTGAATTGATGTCCTCCGGATGATCGTACCGGGTGCGTTGGAGTGGCGCCGAGGCACGTTCGTGTACGCCGCGCGCGGTGCGGTGTCACCTGAAGAGCCACAGGCGGACAGAGGAACCGCAAAGCAGCTTGACGCGCTGCCGGGCGCTGCATTCGCAGCGCAGCGTTCATGGCGATCGGGCTGCGCGCTCTCGGCAGTATGCGGTACGGGGAACTCGCGGGTCCAGCGTCAGGACGCGGCTTCGAGCTTGTCGAGGATGGCGAGCACCTCCGCGCAGGCGGACTCGATCATGGCCACCTCCTCGTCGCTCCACGAGCGCGCCCCTCTGGTGTAGTGAACGGAGACCACTCCCACCGTTTCATCACCTCGGAAGACTCCGGCGACCATCTCGGAACGGATGCCGTAGCGCTCGATCACGTAGTCTTCCGGCGCGACCTCCGGGTCCCAGGGGTCGAGACAGTCCTCCATGACGAAGGTCCGGCGGTTCTTCGCGAGCCAGCGTACCGCGGCGCCTTCCCGGACCGCCGGCGTACGTTGGCCCTCCAGGGCACGGGCACTCGCGTCGCGCGATTCGACGGCGACGGTCTCCATCTCGAGGCCAAGGAGTGCGCAGTCGGCGCGGATGGTCGTGCGCGAAGCGCCGGTGCCGTTGCGCAGGTGTTCGGCGACGCGGCGAAAGGCGGCGATGGTCTCGCTCTCGGCCAACACGGGACCCCCTGGCGTCGGGCCTCGACGATAGCACGGGCCGGGCGGCGGCAGGTGAGACGCTCGGTCCTCGCGAGCACGTCACCTGCTGCGTCGCGGAGGGCCGAGTCAAGTCGCACGGACAGCGGAGAAACGCAACCGACGACGACCGTTCCGCGCAGCACGTCGTCCGCCCCGATTCCCCCTCGTCTTCGACGGATCAGGAAGGCCGGCTGACGCCGACGGCGTCGCGACGCCGCAAGCGTTCGGCGAACCGGTCTCTCGAACCGAACGCATCATCCTGCCGGCAAGAGGTTCCCCGGAGCCAGCGATCGAAACTCCCCGCCGACGACCAGGTCCTTGACCGCTTCGATGCTGGGCGCGAAGTAACGGTCCTCGTCGAACGCGGGCGCCGCGGCGTGCACCCGTTCCACGACCTCCTCGAGCGCGGCACTGGACCGAAGCGGGCGCCGCAGATGCACCCCCTGACAGGATGCGAGCAACTCGATGGCGATGATGCCGGCCAGGTTGTCGGCCATCTCGGCGAGCCGCCGCGCCGCATGGGTCGCCATCGAGACGTAGTCCTCCTGGTTGGCGGTGGTCGGCAGGCTGTCGGTGCTGCGGGGGGCGGCCAACGCCTTGTTCTCGCTCGCGAGCGCGGCGGCGGTGACGTGGGCCACCATGAAGCCCGAGTTGAGTCCGCTGTCGGCGGCAAGGAAGGGCGGCAGGCCGCTCATGTGGGCGTCGGTCAGGAGCGCGATGCGCCGCTCCGCCATCGAGCCGGTCTCGGCGAGCGCGAGGGCCAGCACGTCGGCCGCGAGTCCGACCGGCTGGGCGTGGAAGTTCCCTCCGTAGAGCACGTCGCCGGTGTCGGCGAAGATCAGCGGATTGTCGGTCATCGCGTTGATCTCGCGTCCGAGGATGTCCCCCGCAAAACGTGTGGCGTCGAGCGCGGCGCCGAGCACCTGGGGCTGGCAGCGCAGGCTGTACGGGTCCTGGACCCGTCCCGATTCGACGCTCGCGGCACGGAACTCGCTGGTTGCGAGCAGGGCGCGGTAGACCGCCGCCACGTCAGCCTGACCGCGTTGGCCTCGTGTCCGGTGGATGCGCTCATCGAAGGGGACCGCGCTCCCCAGTGCCGCCTCGACGCTCAGCGCACCGGCCACCAGCGCCGCGGCGAAGACATCCTCGAAGGCGAACAGGCCTTCCAGCGCGAGTGCGAGCGAGACCTGGGTGCCGTTGACCATCGCGAGCCCTTCCTTGGGCGCCGGCACGAACGGCTCCAGCCCCAGGCGTCCCAGCGCGACGCTGGCCGGAACCGTCTCGCCGTCCAGGCGCATCTCGCCTTCACCCATCATCGCGGCGCCGAGATGGGCGAGCGGAGCCAGGTCGCCCGATGCGCCGACCGACCCCTTGGACGGAATGCACGGATGCGCATCCCGGTTGAACAGCTCGATCAGCGCATCGACCAGCGTCTCGCGCACCCCGGAGTTGGCGAGACCCAGCGTGTTGATCTTGAGCAGCATGGTCCGGCGCACCACCCGGTCGGGGAGCGGCTCGCCGGTGCCGGCGGCGTTCGAGAGGATCAGCCGGCGCTGCAGCTCGCTCAGCAGGTCGCCGTCGATGGCCGAGTCGGCGAGGCTGCCCATGCCCGTGTTGATGCCGTACACGCGACGGCCTTCCGCGACGGCCCGGTCGACCATCGCCTGCGCGGCTCGAACCGCTTCGCGCGTATCTGCATCAAGGGTGATGCGGGACCCGGGCTCCGACAGCCGGCGTGTCTCCGCGAGCGTCAGCCGTCCCGGCCGAAGTACGAATGTCTGATCGTTCATGTCTCGAATCACTCCATTCCTTCGCCTCTCGGGCGAACGTCAATCCTGACCATTGCCTCGACCCGGCCCGGCCCGATGCGGGCATCATCGGCCGCGGGAGCGTTGCACACCGCGACTCCGGATACAGGACAGGTCGTATCGGCCCTGCGGCGCACGCCTTCAACGCGCCGGCGCGATGTCGGGCTACGACTTGCGAGGGCCGAATGCGCGGAGTCGCATCGTACTGCGAACCGGCTTGACGGGCCGAATCGAGATACCCCTGGGAGATTCACGGATCCATCACCTGGATTGGGTTGCACGCGCCCGGCCGCAATGTGCCGATCGGCGTATGCTGAGCCGTCGGCGGCCGGATTGAATTGATTTCGTGCCGGATGCGCCGACGGATCGAGTTCCGATGCACACGTTCCGGAAGGAGGTTGTGGGCGATGAGCGATGCGACGCTGGTTCGAGGACGGTGGGTCGTTACCGGCAGTGGGCAGGACGATCCGGTGCTGAGCGACGCTGCGGTCCGCGTCGTGGACGGCAGGATCGCCGAGGTCGGCGACCGGGAGACGCTGCGCGGCCGGCATCCGGACGCGGCGTCCCTCGGCTCCGACCGCGTCGCGATCATGCCCGGCATGGTCAACGCCCATCATCACAGCAACGGTGTTTCAGCCATCCAGCAGGGAATCCGGGACCGGCTGCTGGAATCCTGGTTGCTTTCCCTCTCTCTGGGACGGCGCCTCTCGCCACGGCTCGCGACCCTGCTGAGCGCGGCGCGGCTGCTGCGCACCGGCGTCACCAGCGTGGTCGACGTGCACAGCGACCGCGGCAGCGCGCGAGCCTACGCGGACAACGCTCGCGAGGCACTCGCCGCGTACGACGACGCCGGCATCCGCGTCGCCTTCGCGGCGGGGCTCATGACGCAATGCTTCCTGGTCGCCGGGGCCGGCGAGGACGAGAAGTTTCTGGCCGGTCTGCCCGATGACGAGCTTCGCCGCTTCGCCGCACGCCGCCTGCCGCCGCCCGACAACCTGAGCGAAGACGACTACTTCGGGATCGTCGACGACCTGTGGCGACGCTATCGGACCCATGACCGCATCGACGTCTGGTACGCGCCGCCGGGCCCGCAATGGGTCTCGGACGACTTCATGCAGCGCATCGCCGAGCAGGCGGAGGCGCACGACACCGGCGTGCAGACACACGTCTCGGAATCGTTCTACGAAATGCTCCACGGGCCCCTCTACTACGGCAAGCCGACAATCCGGCACCTGTTCGACCTCGGCGTCCTCGGGCCCCGCTTCTCGATCGCCCACGGCGTGTGGCTGACCAAGCCCGAGATCGAGCTCATGGCCGAGACCGGTGCGGCGGTGTCCCACAATCCGAGCTCGAACCTGCGGCTGCGCGCCGGCATCGCCCCGCTCAACGGCATGCTCGCGGCCGGAGTGACCGTCGGACTCGGGATGGACGGCACCACCATCAACGACGACGAGGACTACTTCGACGAGATGCGTCTCGCCATGCGCCTGCACCGCACCCCGCGATTCGACGGGCCTGCGCCGGAGCCGGCGCAGGTGCTCGAGATGGCGACAACGGGCGGCGCCCGCCTGATGCGAAAGGAGGACACGCTCGGCGCTATCGTGCCGGGCCGCGTCGCCGACCTGGTACTCATCGATCTGGACCGCGTGGCGTGGCCCTGGGTCTCGCCCGAGGCCGACCCGCGCGAGCTCCTGCTGATGCGTGCCGGCGCCGGCGACGTCGATACCGTGCTGGTCGGCGGCGAGGTGGTGTTCAGAGACGGCCGGCCGACGCGCTTCGACCTCGACGAAGTCGGACGCGAGGCCGCCGCGATGCTCGGCGGCCAGGCGTTCAGGTCCGCGGATGCTGCGATGGTCGAGCGGCTGCGCCGGCACGTGGAGGCGCACTACCAGGCGTGGGAAGTGCCCGATCTCGTGCCCTGGACCGTCTACAACGCCCACCTCTGAACCTCGCCGCGGTGGCCGCCGGCCGGTGCCGGGCGATTCGACCGCGGCGGGCGACACCGCGCAGACATCGACGGACGAGCGGGCTTTCGGACGAATGTGCCATGCACCTTCGCCGATTCAACCGAGGATCCGTGCCGAAGAACCGGGTTGATTTGCACTCGCGCTCAGCCACTTCGAGTCGAGCTGATCCGGGAAGGGCCCGGACCGCGCGACATGCGGTTCGGGGTTCGGGCCCGAAGCCGCATTCGCCGGACAGGAGGCCGAGACCGGACGTCCCACCCGAGTCAGCCGCGCGCTGCACCGCGGGCCTCGCGGTGCCGCTCC
Source organism: Gammaproteobacteria bacterium (assembly GCA_022826505.1). Taxonomy (GTDB): domain Bacteria; phylum Pseudomonadota; class Gammaproteobacteria; order HK1; family HK1; genus HK1. Next base: position 249 of record JAJDUQ010000327.1, on the reverse strand, counting down.
CACCGAGGCTGACGGCAGATGTTGCCGAGGAACTCCAGCACCGTGTGGGCGGCGAGGTAGGAGGTGATGCCGGTCCCCACGTCCAGGATCGGGTTCACCTCCACGAGATCGAGCCCGACCACGTCGCAGTGCTCGGCAATCGCGGCGAGGGTGTCGCGCAGCTCCGCGTAGGTCATCCCGTTCGGCTCGGCCGACACGCAGCCCGGAATCAGCGGCAGGTCGAGCACGTCGATGTCGATGCTCACGTAG
>JAJDUQ010000184.1 GCA_022826505.1 Gammaproteobacteria bacterium | reverse complement strand
CGTCTCGGCGCCGGCTCAACGCTTGGTGCTCATCGGGGGTGGGCATGACGTTCTCTCCTGCCTGCCTGTATTGTATGCAGACAGAATCCTGCCATATCCCAGCCTACTTTTCACAATCCCAAAAATCTGACGTGCACCCCGATCCCGGCTTCAAGTTGACCGCGTCAACCTGCGTTGCTATATACCCGCCCTTGTCGCGCAGCCCCGCCTCACGTTCGCCGGCGGCGAACCCTTTCGCGGAATCATCCGGAGGAACCGGCCTTGAAGCAATGTCTGACCACGGTCCTGCTGTGCACGGCGGTTTCGTTCAATGCTCTTGCCGCCGGCGATCCGGTCGCGGGCGCTGCGAAGGCCGCACTGTGCACGAGCTGCCACGGACCGGCCGGCAACAGCGTCAATCCCGATTGGCCGAAGCTCGCCAGCCAGCACGCCAAGTACACCGCCAAGCAGATTCGCGACTTCAAGGCCGGAGTCACGCGCAGCGATGCGCTGATGGCGCCGATGATCGCGGCGCTGTCGGACCAGGACATCGACGACATCGCCGCGTACTACGCCGTCCAGTCGAGCACCGGCGGGTTCGCCAGCGAAGAGATGCACGCGCTCGGCGAACGCATCTACCGCGGCGGGAACAAGGAATCAGGGGTCCCGGCGTGCATCGCCTGCCACGGACCCAGGGGCCTCGGCAACGGCCCGGCGGGATTTCCGCGCCTGGCCGGCCAGCATGCGACCTACACCGTCAAGCAGCTCGAGGCCTGGCGCACCGGGAATCGAACCAACGACTCGAACGACATGATGGCCGACGCCGTGCGATATCTCACCCCCACCGAAGCGAGGGCGGTCGGCGAGTACATCGCAGGGCTGCACTGACCCCCGGAGCGCAGGCGCGTGGGGTGTTCGCGGCGGGCGGACCTTGCCGTTGTCACGGGCCGGGTCGTTGCGCCGACCGGTCGTCGCTCCATCGGAGACATCGACAATGAAAAGATGGCTGTGCTGTCTTGCCGCGGTCGCGTGGTTCGCCGCCGTACCGCCCGTCGCCGCCCAGACCACCGGCTTCGACATCGAAGGCAAGTACGAGGTTCTGCAACCGCACCAGTTGACCGAGACCGGCGATCGAATCGAGGTCGTCGACGTCTTCTGGTACGGCTGCCCCCACTGCTACACGTTCCTGCCGCTGTTGGAGGTGTACGAACAGATCAAGCCCGAATACGTCGAGGTCCGCCGGCTGCCGGCGATTTTCCGCGAGAACTGGGCCGCACACGCCCGCGCCTACTACACGTCGATGCTTCTGGGGGTCGAGCACCAGACGCACCGCGCGCTGTTCGAGGAGATTCACGAGCACCGCAATCCGACCGACCACAAGGAGGCGCTGGCCGCGTTCTTCGAGCGCCAGGGTGTCGACCGAACGAAATTCGGACAGACCTACGATTCGTTTGCGGTCGAATCCCTCGTGCGCAAGTCGGCCCTGATGCAGCAGCGCTACGGCATTCGGGGCACGCCGTCGGTCGTCGTCAACGGCAAGTACCGGGTGTCGGGCCGTCTCGCCGGGGGCCTGGACAACATGATCCAGGTGGTCATGGCCCTCGTCGACAAGGAATACAAGGCACAGCGGAGCACGAACTGACCCGACGACCGGACCCGGTCGGGAACGCACGCCGCGCGTGCGCCGTTGAACCTCAGCCGCCTATTCGCACCACCGCGCGACCCGTGACCGCGCCTTCCAGGTAGCCCTCGAACGCCGAGGACAGGTCGGAGAGCGCGACCTCGGAGGTCACGATCCGGTCGATGCAGCGCGGCGCGAGATCGGAGGCGAGGCGCTGCCACACCCTTTCGCGCCGTTCCCTCCCGGCGTAGACGCTGTTGATGCCGAGCAGATTCACCCCCCGCAGAATGAACGGCATCACGGTGGTCTCGAGCTTGAATCCACCCGCAAGCCCGATGGACGCGATGTTGCCCTCCGGCTGCATGGTGCGGGTCAGCCACGCGAGTTGATTGCCGCCCACATTGTCGACCGCGCCAGCCCACAGTGCCTTTTCCAACGGCCGGGAACCCATCTCCACTTCGTCGCGGTACAGGATGCGGTTCGCTCCCAGCGCACGCAGGTATTCGTCCTGGTCGCGCTTTCCGGTGAACGCCGTCACTTCGTAACCGAGCCCGCCGAGCATGTCGATGGCGAAGCTCCCGACGCCGCCGGTGGCTCCGTTGACGAGCACCGGTCCCTGATCGGGCCGCTGGCCGTTGAGTTCCATGGCGTCGACGGCGAGCCCCGCGGTGAATCCGGCGGTACCGATCGCCATGCTGTCCCGAAGCGACATTCCTTCGGGAAGCGGAATCAGCCAGTCCCCCGATGCACGCATGTACTCGGAGTAGCCGCCGTCGAAGTCCTCGCTCAGTCCGAAGCCGGTGATCACCACGGCATCGCCCTCGGCGAACCGGTCGTCGCCCGAGGCATGCACGACGCCGGCAACGTCGATCCCGCCCACCATCGGGAACCGGCGCGCAATCTTGCCCGCCCCGGTGGCGGCCAGTGCGTCCTTGTAGTTGATGCCCGACCACGCGGCGCGGATGACGACATCGCCCTCGTTGAGATCGTCCAGGGTGATGCGATCCAGGCGCCCTGCGATCTTCTTCTCTTCGTCCCTGTGGATTCGGTATGCGAGAAACGGCTCCATGTCCTGCTCCTCCTGCTCGTGCCGGGCGCTGCGTCGCCGGGGACGCGAATCCTATACTATCGCTCGGGCTCGGGCTCCGGCTCGATTTTGAATTCGGAATCGGATTCGGGCGAGGGGTGCACGGAGGCGATCGGGACATGCGGCTCATCGAGGCGTCGGACCTCTCGTTCGACGAGATTCGCGAACGCTTCCGGTGGAGCGTCCCGGCGCGCTACAACATCGGCGTCGACGTCTGCGACTGGCGTGCCGACATCGGCGACCGTACCGCCCTCTACCTGGAGAATGCGCAGGGAACCGAGCGCACCTGCACCTTCTCGAATCTGAAACGGCTCAGCGATCGATTCGCCAACGCGCTCGCCGGGCTCGGCATCCGGCGCGGAGACCGGGTGGGCATCATCCTGCCCCAGCGCATCGAAACCGCCGTCGCCCACCTCGCGGTCTACAAGCTCGGCGCGGTGGCGTTGCCGCTCTCGGTGCTGTTCGGCTCCGATGCACTCGCATTCCGGCTCGCCGACAGCGGCGCGCGGGTGCTCGTGACCGACGCCGCACGCCGCGACCTCGTCGAATCCATCCGCCCCGGACTCGACGACTTGCGACACGTGGTGCCGTGCGACGGCGAGGCCGGAGGCTTCTGGGATCTGATCGGCGCCGCGAGCGAGACCTTCACTCCCGCCGACACCGGCGCGGACGACCCCGCCCTGCTCATCTACACCTCGGGCACCACGGGACCGCCCAAGGGCGCGCTGAGCGCCCATCGGTGCCTGCTCGGCAACCTCCCCGGATTCGAGCTGTCGCACAACTTCTTCCCGAGCGAGGGCGACCTCATGTGGACGCCGGCCGACTGGGCCTGGACGGGTGGCCTGCTCGATGCGCTGGTGCCGGCGCTTCGCTACGGTGTGCCGGTGCTCGGTTACGACGGCGGCAAGTTCGATCCGGAGCGATCGTTCGCCCTCATCGAGAAGTACCGGGTGCGCAACGGCTTCATCCCCCCGACCGCGCTGAAACTCATGATGCAGGTACCCGATGCGACTGCCCGGTTCAGGGTGTCGATGCGCTCCATCATGTCGGCCGGCGAACAGGTCGGCGCAGAGGTGTACCACTGGGTCGACGAAGCGCTCGGAGTGAAGGTCAACGAGATGTGGGGCCAGACCGAGACCAACTACCTCGTCGGCAACTGCTCGGCGGTGATGGAGGTGCGGCCCGGTTCGATGGGCAAGCCCTATCCGGGGCACACCGTGGGCGTGATTGACGACGCCGGCAATACGGTGGACGACGGCACCGTGGGCGAGCTTGCACCCCGGCGCGGCGACCCCGTGATGTTCCTCGGCTACTGGGGCCGCGAGGAGGCGACGCAGGAGAAGTACGCCGGCGACTGGTTCCGCACCGGCGACCTGGGATACCGCGATTCCGACGGATACTACTGGTACATGGGACGCAAGGACGACGTGATTTCAAGCGCAGGACATCGTGTCGGGCCCGGCGAGATCGAGGACTGCCTCCTGAAGCATCCCGCGGTGCGACAAGTCGCGGTGGTCGGGAGTCCGGATGCCCTGCGCGGACAACGCATCAAGGCGTTCATCGTGCTCGCGCCCGGGCATACCGGCACCGATGCGCTGGTCGAGGACATCCAGCACAGCGTGCGGACCCGTCTCGCCGCGCACGAGTACCCGCGCGAGGTCGAGTTCATCGACGAGCTGCCGATGACCACGACCGGGAAGATCCGCCGAATCGAGCTGCGCGAGCGGGAGATCGCGCGGGCACGCGCAGTGGGAGAGTCGCCCGCGTGAGAGTCGAGGTTCGCTCTGCGCGTCCGCCATCCAGTCCGCTCGTCATCGCGACGGTGTGACGGTCGTGGTCGATGCGACAGCGATCTCGAGAAGCCTGCGAGGCTCCGGAGATCTCCCGTCACGGGTTCGACCAGGAAGTCCTCCTCTCGTTATCCGGGCCAAACGAAAGCGAGGCTGCCTGGTGTTCCACCGGGCTCGGAACACAATGAACCGACCTGCAATGCACGCATCCTCCGACGCAATGGCGTAGTGTCCATGCCCTACGACTGGAGCCGAGCGCTCGCGCACCTGAGACACCGCGACCCCGCACTCGGTCGCATTGTCGACATCGTCGGGCCGTGCAAGCCCGCGCGTCTCGGGTCCGCGCAGACCCCGTTCGCGACGCTGCTGCGCTCGATCGTCTACCAGCAGCTCTCCGGCAAGGCGGCGGGGAGCATCCACCGCCGGGTTCTCGACCTGTTTCCGGGACGCCGGCCGAGCGCCCGGGCCCTGCTTGCGCTCGACGACGCCGAGCTTCGCGCCGCCGGCCTGTCGCGCCCCAAGGTCCTCTCGGTACGCGACCTCGCCTCCAGGGCGGCGGCACGGAAGATTCCGAGCCGGCGGGCGCTCGACGCCATGGACGACGAGGCGATCATCGAGCGATTGACCGAGATCCGCGGCATCGGGCGCTGGACAGTCGAGATGCTGCTCATCTTCACCCTCGACCGACCCGACGTGCTGCCGGTCACGGATCTCGGAATCCGGCGCGGATTCATGGTCTGCCGGGGCGCCGGCGATTTGCCGGATCCCGCCGAACTGCTCGCGCATGGGGAAACCTGGCGACCCTGGCGCAGTGTCGCAAGCTGGTACCTGTGGCGGGCGAGCGAGCTCTGACGGCGCGCGCGTCCACAGGCACGTCGGGCGTCGAATGCGGTCAGGCCGAGCGGCGAAACGGCAGGAAGTACGCGATGGCCCCGGCGGCCGCGGCAAGCACCCCGGCCATCAGGAATGCCTGACCGAGGTCACGGCTCCCCGCGATCCCCGCAATCACCGCGCCGAGCGCACCGACGCCGTCCAGGAACGTGAAGGCCATCCCGAGCGTGGTGGACTCGCGTTCGCCGGAGACATCGACGGCCGCGGCAAGCACCACGGGCCTGATCGCCGTCAACAGGGCGACCGCAATGGTCAGCGACAGCAGGAACGGCCAGAGCTGATCGAAAACGGAGGCGAGCACTCCGAACACCCCGGCGATACCGAGCACCACCACCAGCAGGAGCTTTCGTCCCATCCGATCGGAGGCGTGGCCCACGAACGGCTGCAGTACCGAGCCTCCGACCACCATGACCGCGAACGCCGCACCGGTCTGCACGGTGGAGAGCCCCAGCACGGTGTACAGGTACAAGGGAGTCATCGCCGACGCCGCGAACGCCGCCATGCTGTAGATCACCGCGAACCCGACGAGTCCGAATCCGATGGGGCTGCGCCAGCGTCGCAGCAGCGCCATGAAACCTCTCGGGTCGAAACGGTGGTCGGGCGAGGGGCCGATCCGCCGGACCATGGGGATGAACGCCACCCCCATGATGAGCGCGGGCAACACCGAGATCTGCAGCACCGTGCGCCAGTCGAACCACACCAGCAGAGACCCCACCACCAGCGGGGCGACCGCTTCGGCCCCGATGGTCCCGCCCATGGCGTGAATGCCGAGCGCCCGCGCCCTGCGGTCCGGCATCATCTGCGTCAGCACCCCGGTGGCGATGGGATGCCAGGCGGCGTCGCCCATGACGGCAATCGCGAGCAGGATGACGAGCCACCAGTAACCGGGCGCGAGGGAGGCGATGAAGAAACCGATCGCCACCCACCAGAAGGTCATCAGGAGCAACCGGCCGCGGCTGCGGGTGTAGTCCGCGGCGAGACCCGCCGGCACATACGCGAGGCCGCCGCCGATCCCCATCAACGTGATCAGCAGCCCGACCTGGGCCGGGGTGAGATCCATGCCGACGGCAATGGCCGGGGTGAGCAGCAGGATGCTTCCGGCGGTCCAGTCGTTGGCGAAATGGCCGAACGAGAACGTCGTGAGAAACAGCCGCTCCTCGCGCCCGCGCCGTACCGGCGAGGCCGCCTCCTCAGACCGGCAAGGCATGCTCGGCGCCTCTTCCCGGCGCAAGCCTCCCGCACGCGTCATGCCCGTCGCCACCTCGCACCTTCACCCGGAAAACCACGGTCGGATACTTCGCTCGACCGGGCGCCTCGGTCGGCCCCGTCGATCTCCAGTCCGTACACCTCACGCGCCGCCCGCTTCGACACGAACCCGTCGGCGACGTCGCTCCGCACCGCCTCGCGGTCACGCTCGGCCGGATCCCCGTACCCGCCCGCACCGGCGAGGCGGAAGCTCACGACGTCGCCGTCGCGCAGATCCACCACGTCCTTCGACCCGAGCGGCTCGGTCTCGCCGTCGCGCACCAGCAGGGTCTCGGCACGCGCGCCGGACTGCCCGCCGAACACGCCGTAGGGCGCATACCGGTGGCGGTCGCCCAGCAGCGTCAACGTCGCGCTCGGGGCACGCAGCTCGATGTCCTTGCGCAGCCCGCAGCCGCCGCGATGACGTCCCGCGCCGCCCGAGTCCTCGATCAATTCGAGTCGGTGGATACGCACCGGGTTGTTGGTCTCGTGCACCTCGACGGGGATGTTGCGGCAGTTCATCACCGGGGCGAGTGCCTCGGGACCATCGGAGTCCACCCGCCCCCCGTAACCCCCGAAGCTGAGGTCGTACATCACGAAGTGGCGACCGGTCTCCGGGTCGATGCCGCCGATGTTGGGGTTGCTCCAGTGCGAGAACGCTCCCATCGCACGCTCCGGCAGCACCTGGCTGAACGCGCCGTTGATGGCGTCGAAGATTCGGATCTGGATGGCCGCACGTCCTCCGCTCGACGCCGGGAAGCGAGGATTGAAGAACGAGCCCGGCCGGGCCACCACGCTGATTGGACGAACGTCTCCCTGGTTGTGCGGCAGGAGCGCGTCGGAAAACACCTTGATGGCGAACACGGTATAGGCCCGCGTGTAGTTGATGTAGGAGTTGACGGCGGCCGGTACCTGGTCGCTCGATCGCGAGAAGTCGACCTCGATGGAATCTCCCCGGATGGTCACGTCCACGCACACGTCGATGGGATCGGTGCCCGGGCCGTAGTCGTCGACGCGATCATCGAAGCTGTAGGTCCCGTCCGGCATTGCGGCGATGAGCTCGCGCATGCGCGCCTCGCTCGCGGAGAGAATCTGGTCGAAGGCCGCCTTCATGCGGGCCGGACCCTGCTCGCGAAACATCGCGGCGAGGCGGTCCGCGCCGGCGCGGTTCGCGTTGAGCTGGGCGTTCAGATCACCCGCAACCTTCTCCGGCATGCGCACGTTCGAGAGGATCATGCGCTTGAGATCCTCGTCGAATCGTCCCTCGCGCACGAGCCGGATCGGCATGATGCGCAGCCCCTCCTGAAACGCCTCGGTCACCCCGTGCACGCGCTGCGAGCCCGGCGCGGCACCCCCGACGTCCACGTGGTGGGCGGTGTTGACGACGTAGCCGACAATCCTCTCGCCGACGAATACCGGGCTCGTCAGGAAGCAGTCGGGAAAGTGGCCGGAACCGAGGAAGGAGTCGTTCAGCAGCACCGCGTCGCCGGGCTTCAGCGTCTCGCGCGGGAAGTACTCCAGCACGGTGCGGATGACGTAGGGCATCGAGCCGAGATGACCGGGGGTGAAATTGCCCTGCGCGACGAGCCGGGCCTCGGCGTCGAACAACCCGGTGGAGAAGTCGTCGCCCTCTCGCACCGCCTCGGAAAACGCGGTACGGCGCAGCGTCGAGCCCATCTCCTCGGCGATCGAGACGAGACCGTTCCAGATGACGGTGAGGCTGATCGGCTCGATGTTCGCGTTGTTCATTCGCCCGCTCCGGTGTCGATGACGACATGCCCGCGAGTGTTCACGCGCGCCGTCATTCCAGGCGGCACCACGACCGTGGACTCGGGATCTTCCAGGATTGCAGGGCCGGCAATGGCGATTCCGGCAGCGAGACCGCGCCGGTCGTGAACCACGGCGGCCGCGAACCCCTCCGTCTCCGGAAACCACGCCTGACGTTCCGAGGGCGTGTTCGAGCCCTGTGCCGGTGCCCGCCAGCCCAGATCGAGCTCGGCCGAATTCACCGGCAGGGTCGCGGTCAGATGCCAGTCGACCGCCTCGATTGCGGCATTGTCGTCCCGGTAGCCGTAGCTGCGCGCGTAGGCGCGATGGAACGACTCGGCCACCACGTTCGCGAAATCGTCGCCGATCGCCGCGAAGGGAAACTCGGCCCGGATTTCGTAGCCCTGTCCTCGATAGCGAAGGTAGCCCGAACGCGTCCACACCGGCTCGCCCGCGACGCCGAGACGATCGAGGTCCGCGACGGCACGCCGTTCGAGATCGCCGTAGATGGCGCGCATCGCATCGACGTTCCCGGCCTCGACCTCCATGACACGGGTGACCGAGACCTCGATCTTCGGCACCGCGCGCAGCAACCCGATGGCGGATCCGACGCCGGCGCCGAACGGGACCACCACCCGCGGCGCTCCAATCGCCTTCGCCAGGCGTGCCGCATGCACCGGGCCGGCGCCTCCGAAGGCGACGATTGCATAGTTGCGAGGGTCCCGGCCGCGTTCGACGGAGACGATTCGCATCGCTCGTTCCATGTTGGCGTTGGCCGCCGCGTGCACGCCCCAGGCCGCCTCCTCCACGTCGAGGTCGAGAGGTCGACCGATGTCGCGCGCCAGCCCCGCGACGGCGGCCTCTCGGTCGAGACGCATCTCGCCCGCGTTGAAGTAGTCGGGATTGAGGTACCCCAGTGCGAGGTTGGCGTCGGTGATGGTCGGGCGATCGCCGCCTCGGCGGTAGCACATGGGTCCCGGTTCGGCCCCCGCGCTTTCCGGACCCACGTGAATGACGCCGAGCTCGGCCCGCGCGATCGAGCCACCGCCGGCACCGATTTCCAGCAGCTCGACGGCAGGGATGTTGATCGGCAAACCGCTGCCCGGCCGGTAGCGGATGGGGTCGATCTCGAATGTGGAGGCAACGGCGGGCTCGCCCGCATCCACCGCGCCGAGCTTCGCGGTGGTGCCGCCCATGTCGAAGGTCACGATGTGGGGCTCGCCTGCGTCGGTACCGACCATCGCACTCATCAGTACCCCGGCCGCAGGACCGGACTCGACGATTCGGACCGGTTCCTCGGCCGCAATGGCGGGCGAGACGAGCCCCCCCGCCGACTGCATGATGAACATGTCGTTCGCGAAGCCTCGCTCGGCAAGCGCGCTTCCGAGCCGTTCGACGTAGCGCCCGACGATCGGCCGCACGTACGCGTTCGCGACCGTGGTGCTCGTGCGCTCGTACTCGCGAAACTTGGGCGATATCTGCGACGACAACGACACCGGCAGCGCCGGCGCGCGCTCGCGCAGCCGCGCCGCCACGGCTTCCTCGTGCGCGGGGTTCGCGTAGGCGTGCAGGAACGAGACTGCGACCGACTCCGCGCCGCTCTCGGCCACGGCGTCGATGGCGGCATCGAGCGAGGCGGGGTCGATGGCAACCTCCACCTCGCCCTGCGGACTCATGCGTTCCACGACCTCGAACGTGCGCCGCCGCGGCACGAGCGGCGGTGGCTTCGTCATGTGGAGATCATGGGTCTCGTAGCGTTTCTGGCGCCCGATGATCAGGACGTCGCGAAAGCCGTCGGTGGTCAGGAGCGCAGTGGAACAGCCCTTGCGCTCGATGATCGCGTTGGTCGCCACGGTGGTGGCATGGAGGACGGTGTCGAGTTCCGCCGCCGTGACGCCCGCCTCGGCCAGGAGCCGCTCGAATCCAGCGACGACTGCGCGGGCCGGATCATCCGCGCTGCTGGCAACCTTGAGGAACCGCGGCGGGGTGTCCGGCCCCGCCAGGACGAAGTCCGTGAACGTGCCGCCGATGTCGAACGCCATTCGCCACATGGGTGCCGGCCTTCCTTGTCCCCGCGTTCAGGCGGCGAGCTCGAATCCCTGCCTTGCAAAGTCTTCGTCGTACGCAAATGCGCGAACGATTCCTCGCTCCCTCATGATTGCAAAGCTCGACCAGTCGGCAAGACTGATCTTGCGTCGCGACGACGCGAGGAGAGTGGTCATGGCGAGACGAAGCAGTTCCTCATCGACCCACACGACATCGAGCAACGGGAGGACGTCGCGATTGAAGATCCGCACCGCCGTGACGCCGACTCGGGCCTGCAGCAGGGTGACGGTCTCCAGAACCACGAAGGAGGAGGTCACGAGCCGCGCGCCCTCGCGGCGCAGTGACGGTGCCGTCCGCCGGGCGGCCGGGTGGTTGTCGTCGCCTTCGACCAGCAGGGCATACAACGCCGAGGTATCGACGAACACCTCAGTCGTCGGCGAAGTCATCGGTCAGATACGAGTCATGACGCGCGGAGACGTCGGTGGCACTGTCCTCGGTGCGGCACGAGCCGGCGGCATCCAGGAAACGATCCCACGCCATGTCCGTCCGCTCGGAAGCCAGGATGTGATCGACGCCTTCGCGGACCAGTTGCGCAAAGGACGTCGACCGGCGTGCGGCGAGTGCCTTCAGGCGCTCGTACTGGTCCGGGTCGAGCTGAATCTGGGTGCGGATCATGATGGCATGCCATCAACAGAGTGCATACATGATGCATCCAACGAGGCTCGGCGTCGAGATCCGTCGCGCCGCCGTACTGGTCAAGCCGTGTCTGCAATCGAGTTGCCGTCGGCGACGCTGTGGCGGGCCTCCCGCGCTCCCGCGGGCGACACCGTGGTATAAGCACACGTGCTCTTCGGGCGCGGCGCCTGGAGCGGAACGCATGCGGGACACCAAGGCTTGGCCCTTCGGTGGATCCCGGATCCGGGCCGGTCGACATGTCGCCGACCGAGCGTGCACACGGCCCCGAACCGCTCTGCGGCCCCGTACCCCGACAATCCGATATTCCGGGAGGTATGTACACGATGCTCGACCTCTACACGTGGCCGACACCCAACGGACACAAGGTCCACATCATGCTCGAGGAGCTCGGTATCGAGTACACCGTGATCCCCGTCGACATCTGGGCCGGAGAGCAGTTCTCGGCGGAATTCCTGCGCATCAGTCCGAACAACAAGATGCCCGCTCTGGTGGACCAGGACGGTCCGGACGGTGCACCGATATCGATCTTCGAATCCGGCGCCATCCTGCTCTATCTCGCGGACAAGCACCGCCGCTTCCTGCCATCGGACGCGCGTGGACGCTGGGAGGTCATGCAGTGGCTGATGTTCCAGATGAGCGGCGTCGGGCCGTTTCTCGGCCAGGCCCACCACTTCCGCGGATACGCGCCGGAAAAGATTGCGTACGCAATCGATCGCTACACGAACGAGGCGGGTCGGATCTACCGCGTGCTCGACCGCCGCTTGGCGGACCGCGAGTTTCTCGCCGGTGATTATTCGATCGCGGACATTGCGACCTTCCCGTGGCTGCGTCCCCACGAGCGCCAGGGGCAAGCGCTCGGCGACTTCCCCAACCTGGAGCGATGGTTTCGCGCCATCGAACGCCGCCCTGCGGTCGAGCGCGGCGTGCAGGTGCTCGCCGACCGGCGCCGCGCCGGCCCATTGAGCACCGAGGCGCGCGACAACATGTTCGGAGCGAGGCAGTACGCGAAGCGATGAACGCCGGCGAACGACGCGCGGTGCCGCGCTGCGCCAATGCCCGCTGAATTCGGCGAACGGACGGCACCGACCTCGGACCCGGCGCATGGACCCTGCGCAACACACGCCTCGCCGTGTCTGCGCCGCCTCTGGGAGGCCTGCGCCGGGCGATCGGGAATCGACCGGGTGCTGCGGGTTCTCGCCGCGGCGGTCGTCGTGGCTTCGGTGGCGGCGCTCGCCGTCGCGGCCGGGGCGGCGACGGCAGACGATTCGGGTACCCGGCTGCTGCGTGCCCTCCCCCACTATGCGGTGCCGGCCCTCGTTGCCGGCTGGCTCGCCGCGGCCCTTGCCGCACTCCACCTGAGATCGCTTGCGCAGACGTTGTCGATCGCCGGAACCGCGCTTCGTTCCTTGGCCCATCTGTGCGCGCCGCCGGTGCTGTGGCTCGCCGCCATGCACGCCGGAGCTTGGTTCGAATGGCAGGTTCGGCGCACCCCCATCGCCTATGGGACCGACTGGTTCTACGCCGAGATGTACAACGAGTACCTGCGCGAGCCGGGTGGGCTGGTGCTCACGCTGAGCGTCGCAGCGACGGTGGCGGCGCCGCTGGTCACGGTGCTCGCCGCGTGGATCGTCTGCGCCTTCCTCCCGCGTCGCAAATGACGGCGGCCCCACGTGGGGGCCGCCGTCACAGCCTGAACGTCGGCTCCGATCAGTCGTAATTGAAGATGTCGGGACGCGGATCGGGAATGAATCCGTCCACGTTCGGCATCACGACCTTCGGCAGGGTCTCGGCGTTCATCACCTCGTCCTTGCCGATGATGTTGCCCTCGGCCAGGATGTAGGCGGTCACCGCATAGATGTCGTTGTCCGACATCGACCCCGGGGTATGGAACGGCATGGCCCGCTTGGTGAAGTCGAACAGGGTGCTGGCGTAAGGCCAGTAGCTCTCGACCGTCTTCTTGGGCTTGCCGCTCGCGAGGCTGCCACGCCCCCCGATCAGTGCGGCGCCGCCGGTGCCCTTGACGCCGCCGAGGTCCGCGCCGTGGCAGGCGAGGCACTGCATCGTGTACACCTGCTTGCCCGCCTCGTAGCCGCCCTCGCCCGGGGGAAGTCCCCGGCCGTCGGGCATCGCGTCGATGTCGATCGCCGCGATCTCCTCTGCGGTGGCGGGAGTGCCGAACCCGTAGGGCCCTCCGTAGCTGCCCTCGGCCATTGCACCGGCCGCGAGTCCCAGTCCCACCGCAAGCACGCAGGCCCGCGGCACGCACCTCGCCACTGTGTCAGCCATAGTGATGGACATTGGTCACACTCCCGTCGCTGGCCACGCCCCAGCTCTGTATGCCGTTCAGGTGGTACACCGACCCGTACCCGCCTCCATCGAGGCCCCGGGCATCGACGAGCTGCTTGATGGTCGGCTGCACGTAGCCCGTCTCGTCCTGGCAGCGACTCTGCAGGATGGCCGGAGAGCCGTCCCACTGCCACGGAATCCGGAAGCGGGTATGGCATACGGGCATGATCGGCCCCTCCAGGGAGGCGAGGCGCCAGTTCCGGCCTCCGTCCACCGAGACCTCGACGCGCTTGACCCGGCCGCGGCCGGACCAGGCGAGACCGGTGATCTCGTAGAACCCCGGGCCGGGGAGCTTCATCTCGCCCGAGGGGAAGGTGATGACGGACTTGGCCTCCATGGTGAACGAGAACTGCCGAGCCTTGCCGCCGTTGAGGAGGTCGGTGTATTTCGAGGTCTCCTCGCGGCTCATGAACGGGGCGTCGCTCACTTCGATACGGCGCAGCCACTTGATGTGGGTGTTCCCCTCGTAGCCCGGGAGCAGCAGGCGAAGCGGGTGGCCCTGCTCCGGCCGCAGCGCCTCGCCGTTCTGCGCGTAGGCGAGTATCGCGTCGCCCCAGCACTTGTCGAGCGGGACGCTGCGGGTCATGACCGCGGCATCCGCCCCTTCGGCGAGGATCCAGGCCGCGCCGTCCTGCACGCCCACTTCGGAGAGAATGGTGGACAGCGGAATGCCGGTCCATTCCGAGGTGCTGGTGAGGCCGTGGGTACCCTGGACCGTCTTCAGCTTCGGCCCGCGCCACTCCGTGAGCCCGTTGCCCGAGCACTCGATGAAATGGAAGCGCGACACAGACGGGAAGCGCAAGAGATCCGACATCGTGTACTTCATCGGCCGGTCCACCATCCCGTGCACGATGAGGGAGTGGCGGGCCGGATCGATGTTGGGGATACCGCCGTGGTGACGCTCGAAGTGCAGCCCGGACGGGGTGATGATGCCGTGTCCGGATTCGAGCGGGGTCATGGTCCAGGACGATTCCTTGGTAGCGGTGGGGAAACGCCACCGGACCTCGGATTCGAACTGCGACCGGGTCCCGTATCCACCGTCGTCGTTGGTGAGGCGTCCCTGAATCTTCGTGGGGTCGTCCGGCACCGGGAACTCGATGGCGCCGGGCGGTGCGGCAGCTTGCGCGCCACCGGCGGCAAGTCCCAGCGCGGTGCCTCCGGCCATGGCCGCGGTCGCGGCGAGGAATGAACGGCGACTTGCGGGTCGTCCCGCGGTGGGGAACATGCCTTCCTTGCACTCGCAGTCCTCGAGCTCTTCCTTGCGGGCCGCGAGGGCGCGATCCTCCGCCTCCACCATCGCATCGACCATCGCCTGGGTGCGTTCGTCGTACTCAGGCCATACGGAATGACTGCTCATCGGTTACGTCCTCCTTCTCCCGATCGATGTGGGAGTGCTTGTTATGAAATCTGCTTGCGTCGAAGACCTCCGAATTGCCATTGACATCTGCGAAAATTACGTTAGCCGAGCGAAAATTGGATGTACAAACGTTACTTCCTATGGTTCGGTAGGCCGAATCTATGTGGCCCTGACTATGATTCGGTAGGTCGGATCTATGTCTTCCCGAGTATGGTCCGGCAGGCAGAATCCATGTCT
Organism: Gammaproteobacteria bacterium; assembly: GCA_022826505.1. Classification (GTDB taxonomy): domain Bacteria; phylum Pseudomonadota; class Gammaproteobacteria; order HK1; family HK1; genus HK1. The sequence continues at coordinate 15,873 of JAJDUQ010000184.1, read as the reverse complement.
TCCTGAATGCAAACCTGCACTGTGGTCGGATGCTGGTGCGATTCGCGAGCTCGGGACGCTCCCGCTTTCAACTCCAAAAGGAGGCAGCCATGCAGTCCCATTCCCGGACCCACTATCGGGTCGTCGTCGTCGGCGGAGGCGTGGTCGGCGCATCGGTGCTCTACCACCTCGCCAAGCTCGGCTGGACCGACGTGGCGCTGGTGGAACGCTCGGTGCTGACGGCCGGTTCGTCGTGGCACGCGGCGGGCGGCGTGCACGCGCTGAACGCCGATCCGAACATGGCCGCGCTGCAGGCGTACACCATCGATCTGCTGTCGGAGATCGAGAAGGAGTCCGGCCAGGACATCGGGCTGCACATGACCGGGGGAATCACGGTCGCCTCGGCGCCGGCGCGCTGGGAGTGGCTGCAGTCGGCGTACCGCATCTTCCAGACCATCGGGATCGAGGACTGCCACCTGATGACGCCGGAGGAAATCCGAGAGAAGTGCCCGATCATGGACGTCACCGGGGTCATCGGCGGACTGTGGGCGGACCGTGAGGGCTACGTCGACACCACCGGAACCGTTCATGCCTACGCGGGTGCAGCGCGCAAGCGCGGCGCCACGGTCATCGAACACAACAAGGTGGAGACGCTGAACCAGCGCGCCGACGGCACCTGGGAGGTGGTGACCGAGAAGGGCGTCATCCATGCCGAGCACGTCGTCAACGCGGGCGGCCTCTGGGCCAAGCAGGTCGGACGCATGGTGGGACTCGACCTCCCGCTCTCGCCGCTCCAGCACCACTATTTCGTCACCGAGAGTATCCCCGAAGTAGCGGCGATGGACTTCGAGGTGCCGATGACCGTGGACCTCGAAGGCTTCACCTACATCCGACAGGACCAGCAGGGAGTGCTGGTCGGCATCTACGAGATCGACCACAAGCACTGGAACATCGACGGGGCGCCTTGGGACTACGGCTTCGACCTGATTCCGGAGGAGATCGATCGCATCTCCGGCGAACTCGAGATGGCCTGGCGCCGCTACCCGGTGCTGGAGCGGGTGGGAGTGAAGCGGTGGGTCAACGGCGCCTTCACCTTCTCCCCGGACGGCAACCCGCTGGTCGGACCGGTCCCGGAGCTGCGCAACTACTGGCTTGCGTGCGGAGTGATGGCCGGGTTCCTCCAGGGCGGCGGAGTCGGCAAGTCCCTCGCGGAGTGGATGATCCACGGCGAGGCGGAGGCCGACGTGTGGCCGATGGACATCGCGCGGTACGGACCTTTCACGTCGAACCGCGAGTACATCCGCCAGACCACCGGGCAGTTCTACTCGCGCCGCTTCGTGATGACCTATCCGAACGAGCAGCTTCCCGCCGGCCGGCCCCTGCGCAAGTCCCCCGCCCACGATGCGATGAGTGCTGCGGGCTGCCTCTGGGGTTGTACCTGGGGACTCGAAACCCCGTTGATGTTCGCACCGCCCGGGTTCGAGGAGACTCCCACGCTCAGGCGCTCCAACGCGTTCCCCATCGTGGCCGAGGAGTGCGAGGCGGTGCGCGAGCGGGTGGGACTCGTCGACATCTCGGGGTTCTCGCGCTACGAGGTGAACGGGCCGGGGGCGGAAGCATGGCTGGACCGGGTCATGGCCTCGCGCCTTCCGTCGCCCAGACGGGCGAAGCTCGCTCCGATGCTCGCCTCGGACGGACGGCTCAAGGGCGACCTCACGGTCTTCAACTGGGGCGACGGCACGTGGTGGGTCATGGGCTCGTACTACCTCCGCCAGTGGCACATGCGCTGGTTCTCGGACCGGATTGCGGAGTTCGGAGCCGATGGCGTGTCGGTGCGCGACATCTCCGACGCGACGGTGGGCTTCGGGCTCGCTGGTCCCCGCTCGCGCGACGTGCTGGCTGCGCTCACCCACCAGGACATTTCGAACGAGGCGCTGCCGTTCATGGGCTGCGCGACTCTGGATGTCGGCCTCCTGCGGGCGAAGGTCGGCCGCCTGTCGGTGGCTGGCGAGCTCGGCTACGAGATCAACGTGAGCGCGGCGGAGCACATCGCGCTGAGGGAGATGCTGCTCGAAGCGGGCCGGGACCTCGGGATGCGCGAGTGGGGCTTCTACGCGATGAACTCGCTCCGGCTCGAGAAGAGCTTCGGGATCTGGAGCTGCGAGTTCACTCAGGGCTACACACCCGGGATGACCGGCATGGACCGCTGGATTGCGTGGAACAAGGGCGCATTCAACGGTCGCGACGCCGCGCTCGCCGAGCGCGAGAGGAACACCGCGCCGCAGAGGCTGGTCACGCTCGAGGTGGACGCGCTCGACGCGGACGCCTCCGGATACGAGCCGGTGTGGAAGGACGGGCGGCGGGTCGGATTCGTCACCTCAGGCGGCTACGGCCACCACGTCGGCAAGAGTCTTGCCATGGCGCTCGTCAACGTGGAGCACGCGCAGACCGGAGAGGAGCTCCGCACCCACGTGGTCGGGGTGGAGCGCGGGGCCCGCGTCATCGAGAGCAGTCCTTACGACCCGGGCGGTGCGGTGATGCGGCGATAACGATGAACAAGTCGGTCGCCCACTCGATCGACGACGACATCGACCACGAATCTCTCCGGTGCCGTTCTCGGTGGAGCGGTCGCGAAGGCGTTTCCGGAACGCGACGGGGCGGGGACCGGCGCTGGGAAGGCACCCGCCGGCGCCGGGATGTTCCGCCCCCGGTGAGCAGTGCACAGCCCTGGCCGCAAGCGCCACCTCCAGGAACGGGCGATCAAGAATTCCGCGATATCCGGCACCGAGCTCGCCGGCGCCACACCGCGGCGTCACGCAGTGTCCGGCTCGAGATTGCACCACGACCAGATGAACTCGATGAGGTGCTCGATGCAGCTCAGGTACTCGTCGAGCACGATGTGCTCGTCGGGCTTGTGCGCTTGTGCGATTGATCCGGGTCCGAAGATGACCGTGGGGATGTCGCCCTGGTTGACGAGGTGGCGCATGTCGCAAGCGAAGGGACCGGCACAGGGTTCGGCAAGCCCCCCGCGCCGCCCGACGACCTGACCGGCGTGCACCGCCAACGGGATCTGGGGACTCTGCCTGGTGCTGTCGTCGTGGTGCAGGAATTCGAGCGTCGCCGGATGCGCCCGCAGGAATTCGTCCGCATCGTTCGCACCGGCAATGGCTCCGGTCATGCGCTTCATGATCTCTGGAACTTCACCGGCCACGGACGAAAAGTAGGCCCCGCCCCGCAGGGTCTCGACGCTGCGCTCATGGGACCGCGCCGCGAGCGCGAGGGCGTGTTGCAGTGCATCGGTCATGTCGCGAATCCGATATGGGAACCTCGGTCACGCAATGGTAAGCGATGCCGCCTCGCCCGACGCTGCGTGATCGGCTATCGTGTCCGCCTCGCCGTGCGCGAGCGCGGCGCCGTCAACGACACGGATGTCCAAGTCATGGACCTCGCGGCCGGCAATCTGATCTCCGCCGATTCCCATGTGACCGAGCCGCCCGACCTGTGGGTGTCGCGCATCGACCGGGCCTTTCTCGACCGCGCACCTCACTACGAGCACGACGAAACCGGGGGTGGCCTCCTGTTCCTGGTCGACGGCCAGATTCCGAAGCCGGTCAACGTCAACATCGCGGTGGGCCAGCGACCGGAGGACTACCGGGAATTCTTCAGGAAGGGACTCGAGGCGGCACGTCCCGGAGGCTGGGACCCCGTCGAGCGGTTGAAGGACATGGACGTCGACGGCATCGAGTGTGCCGTGCTCTATACCAGTCAGGGGTTTCGCCTGTTCGCCCTCGACGATCCGCCCTATCAGGAAGCGTGCTTCAGAGCCTACAACGACTGGCTTGCGGAGTATTGCAGCGGCGCTCCGCACCGGTTGTACGGTATCGCGATGGTTTCACTGTTCGACATCGACCACGCGGTGAAAGAGCTCGGGCGGTGCAGGAAGCTGGGGCTCAGCGGCGCGATGATTTGGGGTGTTCCACCAGAGGAGCTGCCGTTCGACGACGAACGCTACGAGCCTTTCTGGTCGGAAGCCGAGGCGTTGGGAATGCCGCTGTCGCTGCACATCGCGACCGGCGGAGACCGTCCCGCACGCGAGACCGCGCGTGCCGAGGTCGCCTACTGGAAAAAGCTCGGGAAGCTGGTGTCGTTGCCCGCGGAGATTCAGCGTACCCTGACCGTGCTCATTTTCTCCGGCGTGCTCGAACGCCATCCGCGGTTGCGGCTGGTGAGCGCCGAGTACGACATGGGGTGGGTTCCGTACTATCTTCAGTACGCCGATCGGCTCTACCGGCGCTGGTCGCCGATGCTGGACCTGACGTTGCCCATGCTGCCCTCGGAGTACTTCCTGCGCCAGATCTCGCTGACCTTCATTCGTGAGCCGATCGGCATGAAGATGGTCGCCGGCGGGCTGCTTCCCGCCGACAACGTCATGTGGTGCGACGATTATCCCCACGGCGCCTCCACCTGGCCGGAATCGCGGGACGTCATCGCCGAAACCATGAAGGATCTGAATGAGACCGATCGGCGGAAGATCGTCCGTGACAATGCCTCGAGACTGTATGGAATCGCGTGAATTCCCCCCTCGCAACAGCGGACCCCTGAACATCGGGCCGTTGTGGAGCATCCCCGGTTGCGCTACCCGAAACCCTCGGCGTGACAGGGGCTTCGCCGGCTGCTCACCCGGTCCCCGAGGGGGGTGTCCGGCTCGCCGAACCGATTGTGGACGAGCGAATCGTCCGCCGTCTCGCCGGGCAACGGGTCCCTGCCGCCGGAGAGGGAACGAACCGGGAGGGGCCGTGGAAGAAGGCGCGTGACCCTGGATCTCACAGCGTCCAGTCCAGTACGACCACAAACCAAGAAGGAGGATGCAATGAAAACCAAGCTGAGAACACTGGCACTCGCGGCTGCCGCGGCCATCGCCATCACGGGGTCCAAGGCGGTTGTGGCCGACGAGGAGAAGGTGCAGTTGACCTTTGCCGTCATCCAGACCGAAGACATGAGCGTGCTGGCCAGTCGTTGGGGTGAAATTCTGAAATACCTCGATGACAAGGCCAACATCGAGGTCAGCTTCTATGCGACCACATCGTACTCGGCCGTCATCGAAGCGATGCTGAGCGGCTTCGTGCAGATCGCCCAGCTCGGGCCGAAGGCCTATCTGATCGCCAACGACAAGTCGAACGGCAAGATTCAGCCGATTGTCGCCGCCGCTCGCATTCCCACCGCATTCGATCCCACCCCCTGCGCGTGCTACTACGGCACCCTGATCACCAAGAAGGGCAGCGGGCTGACCAGCATCGACAGCCTCAAGGACAAGGTGCTGGCGCTGGTCGATCCGGGCTCCACCTCCGGCAACGCGCTGCCGCGCGCCCTGTTCACGGCGGAGAGGCTGGACGGCGCCGAGCTCGAGGACCATTTCGGCCGAATCTTCTACTCCGGCCACCATGTGGCGAGCGTCATGGCGGTGGACAAGGGCAAGGCCGATGCGGCTTTCGTATCGGAGTCGATGATTGCCCGGGCGATGGACCGCGAAAAGGTGAAGAAGGAAGATTTCAACTACCTTTGGCGCTCCCCGAAGATTGCCATCGATTCGATCTGCGTCGATACGGAAAAGGTGCCGCCCGAGCTCGCCAACAAGATCCGCGACGTCTATCTCGCCATGGACAAGGATCCGGAAGGCCAGGCCATTCTGGCCAACGCCAAGTATTCGAGGTTCGATCCGTCGACGGATGCGACCTACGATCCGCTGCGCAGCATCCTCGAAGCCAAGGCGCGAATGAAGAAAAAGGGCAGCTAGCTTCGGCGCGACGAACCGGCCGGGCGACCGGTCGGCTCGTCTCGTTTCTTCACCACGCTCGGGTCGACAAGGCGGGACCCGAGCGTGATTTCGCGCGGTGCACGAGAAAGCTGTCGTCAGGCGGAGGTGCGGCATGGCGTTCCTGGCTGTGCATGACGTCAGAATGACCTACCCGACCGGCGAGGAGGCCCTGAAGGGGGTCGATCTCGAGATGACCGTTCAGGAGGTGGTCGCGCTGCTCGGCCTCAGCGGCTCGGGCAAGTCCACCCTGCTGCGTTGCATCAACCGGCTGGTGGAACCCACGGCCGGCAAGGTCGTCCTGGACGACGTCGAGGTCACCGGTCTGCCGCGGCGCGAGCTGCGCCGCATGCGCCAGCGGATGGGCATGATCTTCCAGGAATTCAATCTGGTGGATCGACTCACGGTTCTGGAGAACGTGCTGGCGGGATGCCTCGGCTATACGTCGACGTGGCGATGTTTCTTCAGGGCCTTCCACCGCGAGGACATCGCGCGCGCCATCGACACCTGCGATCGGGTCGGGCTGGTCGATCACATTCGCAAGCGCGCCGACCAGTTGAGCGGCGGCCAGCGCCAACGCGTGGGAATCGCGCGTGCCCTGATGCAGCGACCCAAGATACTGCTGGTCGACGAGCCGACGTCGAGCCTCGATCCCAAGATCGGACGCGAGGTCATGGACCTCATGGCGCGGCTCGCCGAGGAGGAGCACATTCCCATGCTCGTCAGCGTTCACGATCTCGGCCTGGCGAAACGCTACGCCAGTCGGATCGTCGGCCTGCAAGGCGGCGTCAAGGTGCTGGATTCCAGGACCGGCGATGTCGACGCCGCGACGCTCGACAACATCTACGACGTCGCATCAGACGCCTGAGGTCCACCCGTCGTGGCCGAAATCGTTCACAGCGGACAGCGGACCCTTCCGTTGAAGGAGAACCCGCTTCGCGAGCGACGCACCATCGTGCGGCGTTATACGCGGAACTCCCTGATCGGCGTCGTACTGCTGGCGATGGCCTACCACATCTTCGTCGTCGAAACCGATTGGCTGCGCATGGGAGGGATCGCCGAGATTCTCAGCACCACCGCCGAGTTCCTCCCGAACATGGCGTTCTTCCCGGTGATTCTGGATCCGTTGCTGGAAACGCTGCTCATCGCCTTCTGGGGCACGACCATGGCGACGGTCATCGCGATGCCGGTCGCATACCTCTCGGCCCGCAACGTCACGCCGTTCTATCCGCTGACCTACGCTCTCGGCCGCACGCTCATCGTGGTGTCGCGATCGGTGCACGAGCTGATCTTCGCCCTGATCTTCGTCTCGGCGCTGGGACTCGGCCCCCTGCCGGGCATCATCGCGCTGGGCGTTCGCTCCATCGGCTTCATCGCCAAGACCACCGCCGAAGCCATGGAGAACGTCGATCGCAGGCCCATCGAGGCGATGGAGGCGACCGGGGCCAATGCATTCGTGGTGTTCCTGTTCGGAAACTTTCCCCAGATCTATCCCATCGTCGTCGGAAACGTGATCTTCCAGCTCGACATCAACCTGCGGCGGGCATCCATCCTGGGCATGGTGGGCGCGGGCGGTATCGGCTACGTGTTCGCCGAGCAGATGCAGGCCTACAACTGGAACAACGCCGGCACGGTCGTGCTTGGCATCGCGCTGATGGTCATCATTGGCGAGTTCATCTCGAACCGTATCCGCACGCGCATGATCCGCGGCGCCGGCAGCGACCGGCTCGGGGGCGAGTGAACGTGGCCGGCCAACTCGAAGCCGCGCACCAGGCGTACTTTCGCTCCCTGCAGGTCGGCCGGCTGATCAGGTTTGTCGGGTTGATTCTGTTTCTGAGCTTCGCCGTCTGGACGGTCTATCACCTGAACATTCCCGTCGAGAGGGTGTTCGGGATGTTCGGGCGCATCGGCAACATCGTGTTCGACCGGATGATGCCGCCGGACATCGAGTACGCCCTTCAGCCGAGCATCCTCTACCGGGTGCTGGAGACGATCGAGATGTCGCTCCTCGGTGCCTTCGTGGGCACGGTGATATCCATATTCGTTGCTTGGTTCGGTGCCTGGAATGTGACCCCGGACAAGCGGTTCCTCTATCCGCTTGGACGTGGAATCCTGGTGCTGGCACGTTCGGTGCCGGTGCTGATCTGGGGCATGCTGCTGGTCGCGATCCTGGGGTTCGGCCCGATGGCCGGCGTCATCGCGCTCACGTTGCTCACCATCAGCTTCGGCGGCAAGCTGATGTCGGAGCAGATCGAAGCCATCAACATGGGTCCGGTCGAAGCCATGCGGGCGACCGGGGCAAATCCCATCAAGGTGTTCATGTTCGGCGTGATTCCGCAGGTCGAGCCGGCCTGGACCGGCATCGCGATCTACAATTGGGACTCGATCTTCCGCGCGTCCACCATCCTCGGATTCGTCGGCGCCGGCGGTCTGGGGATCTACCTGCGCATGAACATCCAGGAGCTGGAGTACCAGAAGGCCATGGGCGTCATCGCCCTGATCATCGGTCTCGTCATCGTTTCCGAGGTCACGTCCCATTACATGCGCGGGCGGTTCTACAAGGATTGACCGGCCACCTGAGGAACAACCATGAGCATCCGTTCTGAAGACGCCAACGCGTTCCTGGATCGACTGACGGGACTGTTTGCCGCCCATGACGGGAAGCTCGAGGTCGAAGGCCGCGTATCCAACGCCGGGCACATGCTGCAGACCGCGGCCAATGCCGAATCCGCCGGCGCGGAGCCCTGCCTGATCGCTGCGGCGTTGCTGCACGACATCGGCCACTGGCTGCGAGCCGGGACGCCTGACGCGCAATGCGTCGATCACCGTCACGAATCGGTTGGCGCCGCGTTTCTGAAGGCACATTTCGATACCGATGTGACGCAGCCGATAGCGCTGCACGTGGCGGCCAAGCGATACCTCTGCACGCGCGAGCCGGAGTACTTCGCGAACCTTTCGCCCGGCTCGGTGGCCAGTCTTTCGCTGCAGGGCGGACCGATGTCGGAAGCCGAGGCGGCGGCGTTCGAGGCTGATTCGGCGCACGTCCACGCTGTCGCCCTTCGCCGCTGGGACGAGTACGGCAAGATGTCCGGCCTGCAGGTGCCCGGCTTCGAGTACTACCGGCCGCTGTTGCGAGGTCTCATGCGGGCGTAGGGACGTGTTCGGAGGCTCCGCTCACGCCAGTGACCAGGATGTCGTCGGCCACCGCGGGTGGAATTCCGGCGCTCGAGAGATCGGACCGGGGAAAGTCGAGCAGGTGATGCTCGGGGGGAGATTGAGTTCTCCATTGGAGCCCCAAGGAAACACCCGCAGCGATCGTTTTGCGGCCTGTGGTGTGTTCGGTGCGGTCAAGAAGAATCTCTCGTGTCATGCTTCATCGTACCTGCGGCAAGTCCCCGTACACGGTCGATCTGCCGGAGTGCGCGGTCCGAGCCTGCATCCACCACGCGGGACCACGCACGGCTACGCCGCCATCGCAAACTCACCGCGGACGGCCTGCTGCCAGACATGGGTATAGACGTCGGCCGCCACCGCCTCGTTCTCTTCAGGCGTAAACGGTGGTGTCGGCAGGTTGGCGTAGATCTTGTTGAGGATGAAGATCTTGACGTCCGCCTTGGTCTGTTCCTTCTCCCAGAAACGGTCGAGCTCCTTCAAGCGCTCCCTGATCGAAGCGAGCAGATCGCCACTTGCCTGCTTGATCCGCTCCCGCGCGGCCTTGCCCAGATCTTCCTTCTTCAGCAGGTCGAACAGAGCAAGCTCGTCCTCGGTGAGATCCTCCTCGACCGCGCGCCGCTGCTCCGCGTCCAGCTCCTCGATCAGCTCCGTCAACCGCCGCAAGGTCTCCTCGATGGTCACACGGTCTTTCTCGCGGTTGTAGCCGGCGACAATCTCTTCATCTGCTGCGCCGACATCTCACCTTCCAGGACAGAGAGCAGGCGCGTTACTTGGGGTGTTATCTGAGGGGTTACTTGGGGGGTCGAGAACGCGGCGTGAATCGCCTTGAGCATGTACGTGATGAACGGGGTGCTCTCTGCCTTGGTGGAACTCTCCCGGATGGCCTCGTAGTACGCGCTTCATCACGACCTCCAGTTCAATCGGGATCGGGACACCGTCCTCATTCAGATAACGGCGTTCGAAGAAGTCGTGCTCGTCTGTCGGCGAACGCCGCGACAGTCGATCGGGTCCGAGCAGGAGGTCCAATGCCTCGCACATCGTGGACTTCCCGACACTGTTCCCGCCGATGATCACCGTGTGGCCGGGAAAATTGACATTGCCCGCGGCAACATTGCGCAAGTTCTTGAGATTGCGGCGTCGTATCCGCAAGCCATTGCTCCCTTCTCACGCCACCGCCCCGGCGGCGGAGCCAAACCATTCCGATTGGACGGCTTGGCGGCGAGAATCCGTGTGAACGAACGGTGGCCGCGACACCGCACCTGCATCAAACCCCGACTGGCAACCGCTGCCCGACCTCCCCTACGACGGATTCCAGTCCCCGGCTGCCGGGCCCGCCTCCGGACGAGTATCGCCCGAGTCCCAGGACGCCATCGTCACCATCAGTGCGTTATCGTAGTCGATGCGTTCTCCGCGCCAGTGCGCGGTGGCGGTCTCGCAGTCGATGGCGAGGCCGAGGGAGTCGTTCCGGACGATGATGGTGTCCGGTGAGGACTTCTCCGCCCGCTTCGGCGCTCGGATGGTCAATCCGTGCGGATTGGTGAATCGGAACGCGCCGTCGTCGAGGCACTGCACGTCGAATCCGCCCTCGTGCACCAGCCGGTGATGGGTCGGGCAGAGCAGGACGAGGTTGTCGAGGGACATCTCGCCACCGCCGGCTGAGGAGGTCATGACATTCGGGACGGCGTCCCGGCTGCGGTGCGGGTTGTCGGGCGGCTCTCCTCGCGGTGCTGCTACCGATTCGGACGTACCGGCAGGTTGGCCGGCGCGTCGAGGTCGAGCGGGTAGATCGGACGGCGCACACGCTCCCAAGGGTAGATACCGTAGTCCGACGAGGTGATTCCCGGCCCGGAGACCATCACCACGTGACGGATGATGGGCTCGAATCCGGCGCGGAAATGCTGGCGCGACTTGATCAGGACGTACCGCTTGCGCGCCGGATCGATGCCCGCGTGGGTGAAGCATCCGGTGTCGAACGGCTCGTGACGATCCTCGCTGACGACCACCTCGACCCGGCCGGTATCGAGCACCGCGCACCGGCCGAGATTCGCCGAGGTGCCGGTGTTCATCGGCGCGGTCACCGTGAATCGACCGTCCGTGATGCGTCGTACCCGACCGGAAATCTCGAGGGGCCGGCCGGCAAGGCCGATCGCGGGAAAGTTCGTCTTGCCCCCCAACTGCAGGGTGACGGTGGCTCCGACCCCGGCCTCGACCATGCGGGCCACCGACTCCGGATCCCAGAACGGACCCGCGCACACGTCCTCGAATCCCTCCCGCAGCACCGCTTCCAGCACTGCCATCACGTCGGTGGAGCCGCCTGACCCGGCGACGTCACCGTGGTCGGCAAGGAGTATCGGGCCGTCACCGAGACTTCGCGCGTGGGCGAGCGAGCGTTCGACCGGCTCGCTCTCGAAGACGAACTCTGCGCGCCGCTCCCACGCCATCGTCATCAGCTCGTCGAGCAATGCGGTGCCGCCGGCAAAATCATCGTCGGTCACCACGATGCCGTGCAGGCCCACGAACGGAATGTCCGCCAGCGGAAAGCAGCCGAGCAACGTCGCGTTGAGCACCTCGCCCGATGCCTCCGCGGCGATGGCGCGGTCCATGATGTCCTTCATCGGCTGGCGTGAAGGGGTCTGGCGATTGAGATGGGTGAGCATGGGCAGCGAGTGCCATACCATCACCGGGTTCACCTCCCCGGCGAGCGCCCGCACCAGCGTATCGCCCGCACGCCGGCCCGACTCGTACATGTCGACGTGGGGGTAGGTGCGATACGCGGTGATGACGGTGGCGTTGTCGACCGTCTTCCGCGACAAATTGGTGTGGAAGTCGAACGAGACGGCGATGGGCAGGTCCGGTGCTGCGCCTCGAATCCGTTCGAGAAGCTCGCCTTCCGGATCATCGAAGCCCCTCGTCACCATGCCGCCGTGGAGATCGAGAAACAGCGCATCGCAACCGGCGGAGACCGATTCGATGATGCGGTCCGCCGCGTGATCGAGGAGCGAATCGTCGGGACAGCCGCTTGGCACGGCATCGGCGGCGATGGGGAATGCGAGCTCCGCGCCCTGCTCGTCGGCGATGTCGATGAATGCGGCGACCGGTGTGCTCGTACCCCGGTAGGCGCGCAGCGCGGTTTCGCCGGAGGTCGGGCCGGACTGCGGGTTGTACCGTCCGAACGCGGACAGCGGAGTGGGCAAGGGCGAGAAGGTATTGGTCTCGTGCTTGAAGACCGCCGTCACGAACCGTTTCATCGCAACTCTCCGGAAGGCGCGTACGGATGCGCATGTTATCCCCGTTCCAGTGCACCCGCGCAACGATCCGGCGGTCGCGATCCGGCATGGCCGGCGCCGATGCCCGCCTTGAACGCCCGGACGGGTGGCGGCAAGTGGGGTATCACGCACGCGCACGCCGGCGCTGACTGTGTGCCCACGCCAGCATTCCCACCGTCACCAGCACGGCCATGACACCGTGCAACAGTTCGGGGGAGGTCACCGTCAGCAACACGCCGGTGGCGAGCGGACCTACGGCCGCACCCACGTCCCGCCACGCATGCATGCGTGCCAAGTCTCCGATGACAGGCTGCGTGACGGGAATCTGCCGAACGACGACGGCCGGCCCCAGAACGGTGAGCGCACTTCGAAAGACCAGCATCAACAGCGCGCCGGCAATCGTGAATCCCGACGCGATGCCGAGGAATCCGACCGCGGTACATGTCATGGACACGACCAGCACCCGTCCCGCGCCGTACCGATCGCCGCCCGAGCCGAACAGTGGCGCGCCCACCGCATCGCATACGTGGCGCACGGCGAGCAGCGACGCCCCCGACATGACGGCGAGATCGAGCGGCAGCTCCTGCGCCAGCAGCAGCGTGATGCTGACTGCGAAGACTCCGTCGACGCCGAATCCCTGCAACGCGAACAGGAGATCGATCCGTGTCGGCCTGCCCAGGCTTCGGGTGGATGTCGGCGCCTCGCTTCCGGTCCGGTCGGCGGGCAGGGACAGCGCCAGCGGCACGGCGGTCGCGGTCAGTACCGCCAGCCACACGAACACTGTCCGTGGTCCGAGAAGACCCGTCAGCCACGCGCCGGCCACCAGCGCCACGATCGGTCCGACGTGAATGATGGTACGGCTCCAGCCCAGCCGCGCTCCCACCCGAGACCGGTCGTGGACGGCATATCCGAGTGTGACCAGCAGCAACCCCGCGAAGGCGAGCCCCCAGAGAACTCGGGCCACCAGGAGCGCGGCGGCCCCCGTCGTCAGCCCATACATCGCCGTGGAAACGATCGCGGTCAGCAACGCCGCGATGCACAGTTTGCGGAGACCAAATCGCTGCCCCAGCCGCGCGATCCACCCATACGCAAGCACGCGTGCGAATCGATTCGCCGATAGCAGCACACCCACCCAGATCAGGTTGATGCCGAAGGTCTCCGCGTGAACGGGCAAGACCGCGTAGATCAGCGCATCGCCCACCAACGCCAACGACAGGATCGATGACGACCTGATCACGGTCCTCCAGGTGGTGGACGCAGACATGCGAGACCCGGAACGCCGGTGGTTGGGAGGGGTCCAGTATGGAGGGACGAATCGGCTCCTGGTGCCGGCAGCTACCGAATCGCCTTCACCTCCACTCCGAGCTCCAACTGCAGCCAGGCACGGTCTGCGGTGTAGACGACCTCGCCTCGTTCGCTGCCCAGCGCGAGACATGCCCGGTCACCGAGGGAGAGACCCTGTCGTCGGGTCGTCTCCTTCAGGCGACCGGCGAAGTCGGCCTGGGAAGCGGAGAGCGGTTCGAGCTCGAGCCCGAGAGATGCGAGGTCGTCAACCAGACCCTGCGTGTCGACGCCGTCGTCGCGAGCCTTTCCGATGACCTCCGCCCAGTTCACGGTGGACATGACCGAGTGCGCGATGACCTCGCGCACCCGCTCGCCGCCGGGCTCGTCCTGGAGGTATGCGAGGAGCGCCGATGCGTCGAGCACCACGCTCAAGACTGATCCTCGCGCCGCGCCTCTTCGCGGCGCTCGGCGAGAAGTTCGTCGGCGAGGCTGCGAGCCCGGGAATTGCGGAATCGGGATCGTATTCGGCGCTCCACGGACTCGGGCTTCTCGATGACGAGATGGTCGTCCTCGACCCGGGCCACCAGCGTATCGCCTGGCCGGAATTCGAGCGTCTTGCGAATCGGAGCGGGGATGACCACACGCCCCTGCGCTCCGAGCTGTACGTCGGCATGCAACTTGGAATATGCCACTTCGATTCCTTATGTGCCTCATTTTATTCTAGCAGGCATATGGTTGTTCAGTTGGACACGGTTTGCAACATCCAACCCGGTATCGGTTCAGACCCGCACCGGTCGATCCGCCCGTGCAATACCGCGCTTCGCTGCCGGTCCCGCGCAAGCCGAGGGACGCCAAACGGTAGTCCTCCGGCCCCGTTTCTCGGCCGGCGATACGATCAACCCGGTGCATCTGATCGAGCATCGCCCGATTGGCCAGCCGGAACGACTCCGCCGCGCGCCGGTCGTCGTGCAGCGTCCGCACGCATGCCCGCATGCGATCGAGCGCGACGTTCATCCGGTCCGAGATGCGTTTCGCCGCAGCCTGCTCCGCGCCGCCTGGAAGCCCGGAGGCGATGCGCTCCTGATCCGCCACCCAGCCGGCATAGCCACCGACGAATCGCGCGAGTTCGTGGAACATCGGTGCCTCGGCGAGGCGCGCGAGACGGAGAACCGCATCGTCGTCGCCGATGTTCACGGTCATCATCGGCACTTCCGCATCGGGCATGAACTCGGACCAGATCCGTGCGGCCCGGCCCGGCCTCACATCCCAGTCGGCGGCCGGTCCGTGACCAACGGCATAGATGCGCTGCTCCCGGTACTGAAGCTCAAGCTCCTGCTCCTCGTCTGTCGGCAGACTCGGATCGACGCAGGGGGTAGTCGACGAGCTCCCCGCTCTCGACGACACACTCGAGCCGGGCCTCGAACAACGACTTGCCCACCCGATCGCGGGTTCTCTCGCGTGCCGGGTCTCCGGGTCCAGCTCGCTCCGGTTGCACAGGGTGACGGTGAGGATGCAGCCGTCCCGATGAGACTGAACGTGGTTGGATGTCCGTACCGACGATCGCATCCCCCCGCGCGAGTGTGGTCATATTGTCTTCATGGAATCTGCTCCGTCGTCATGTGAAGCGGCTTGCGTCGAACCGCGCGTACGGAAACCACCTTCTCCACCTCGTCGACGTCGTAGAAGACGCGATACTCGCCGATTCGGAGTTGCCAGATCGGCGGAACATGCTCGAATGGCGGCAACAGCTTTCGGAGCCGTTTGACATGCTTCGTCGGTCTGGTCGGCTCATGCCTGAGCCTGCGCTGTATACCTTCCAGCACCAACCGTCGTTCGCCGGAGCGGAGCGCGTCGAGATCGTGCACCAAACCGGCGGCGAAGCGGATCTCGTACATGCATATGTGTTCGCAGACGCACGATTCGATCGCCATGACTGCTGATGTCGGGCGCGGAGGTCCCGGACGACATGCTTCGTTGCGCCCAATCGTGCTTTGCGGCACGCGTTTCAGAGCGGACCGTTCGTGGCTTGCACCTTCTGGTGTTCTCCAAGCACGGCGAACCGAGGCTAAATGTGGCGGCCCACGTCCGTGTTCCGGTGCAGGATGCGGACGATCTCCAACACGCCCGCGCGCACCCGATAGAACATCACATGCGAACCGACGGCGGTCTTGCGGTATCCGGCCCGGATGTCTTCGGCTGACCGGCCGGACAGGGTGCCGTCGCCCAGCGCCTCGCAGGCGTCACGGATGTTCCGCGTGTAGCGTTCGGCCTGCGCCTCGCCCCAATGCCGGACCGTGTAATCCCAGATCTCTTCGATGTCGGCCCGGGCCGCCGGAGACAGGGCATAGCCCGCCATGG
>JAJDUQ010000209.1 GCA_022826505.1 Gammaproteobacteria bacterium | reverse complement strand
CACCTCGGCGACCCGCAGCCGTCCGCGAACCATGAGCTCCAGCGCGATCTTGTAGCCGATGGGGCGCGCATCCTCGGGCACCGGCAGGGTGCGGCGATCCGCGGCGAAGAAGCCCGAGAGCGGGTCGGCGCAAGTGACGAGCGGCCGTGCGAGCGCGGTCGCGAGGCGCGAACTCAACAGTCGGCCCCGGCTCCAGCCGCGGTCCACCGATGCGCCGGGGGCGTAGCGGCTGCCGAGGGCGAGGTCCGCGCCCGCGTCGAGGGCGGCGAGAAGGTCCGGGATGCGCTCGGGCGGGTGGGAGAGGTCGGCGTCCATGACCACCACCCGATCGAAGCGGGCGAGACGAATGCCGAGCAGGACGGAGAGCGAGAGGTCGCGTTGCGGCCCGCGGCGCACGTGCAGTCGGATCGGCAGGCGCCGGCCGAGCTCCGCGACCACATCCTCCGTGCCGTCCCTGGAATCATCGTCGACGAGGAGCAGCTCCCACTCCAGCCCGCGCCCGGCGAGCGCTTCCTGCACCCGATCGGCGAGGGCGCGAAGACCCGCCGCCTCGCGCAACGTCGGGACCACGACGGAGACGGGCGGGGAGAACGAAGCGGGCCTCTCGGGGGCCTGCCCGGTTGGGAAGTTTCCGGAGCCGGGTAGGTGGGTCTCGGCAACGCCTCCTCCTGCCCGGCCGTTTCCGGTTGCCGGTCCGCGGCGGCGGCTTGGGGATTGCGGCTTGTCCAATGGGGTTCTCCGAACGTGATGGCGTCTATGTGGGGTGCACGTCCCGTTTGTGGCGCTCCCGGGATCGAGACGAGGGTTCTCACAAATCGGACTTACACCCGTCTATGTGTAGCGTCTTGCAATCATCGAGCGCTTTACTCGCAAACATCCGCGGTTTCTGCTCGGACTGGATGCGAATGACGGGGGCGGAATGCTCACGCTCCTTGCAAACACGCGGTGGATCTGTATCGATCACGCCAGCACACGTTGAAGGAGATCTGCGCGAGGCACACCATGATCGCCACCAGTTTCGACACACTGAAGACGACTCGCGAGCTCGAGGCCGCCGGCATCGACCGTCCCCACGCCGAAGCCATCGCGGCGGCGATGCGGGGCGCGGCGGTGGCCGACCATGACCAACTCGCGACCAGGACGGACATTCGATGGATCCTCGCGATCCTGGGATTTCAGTCCGCATTCATACTCGCCATTGCCGGCCGGATGTTCGGGCTGTTCTGACGCGGAAGCGCTCGCGATACGGATCAGTGCCACACGGGAAGCTCCGCCCAGATACGGCAGCCCGAGAAGAACGCAGCCCATCTGGCTGCATCCTCCCCATCCTCCCCGCCCGACGCGGCCCGCGTGCCGCGCGTCGGCCCGAGCTCTTCGCAGACCTGAAGGACGCACGCGGCCCAGCTCTCGGACGACAGGGCCACGGTCGCCAGGTCTTCCGCCAGGGCGTCGACGTGGCGCATCCCGAACCGTTCGAGGTCGAAATCGCGCAAGAGGTCGTGGGGGTGTCGGCGCTGGCGCACCAGCGGTCGTCCGAAGGAGACGCCCCAACCGAGGTGGTCGGCGATGCGCTTGACCAGCAGGCTCGCGAAGATGTCGTCGTACCGACCGACGTGGGGCGAGAGGAAGAACGCGGGCAGCACGTCGCGCGCCAGCATCGTGTTCTGGGAGTTGAACGGCGCACAAGCGCCGGGAGCGAGGAAGAAGTTGTGGTCGAGCCGATAGCCCGTCACCTCCACGGGATGCGCAAGACGCGTGCTGGCATCGATGTCCGGATCGCCCAGCCAGAACCCGGCGAGGACCGCGACGGGCAGCGTCAGGGGCGTCCCCGCGATCGGCTTCGCGCTGTCGGCCAGACGCGACCGCGCCGCCATGCCATAGCCACGCGGTACGAACTGCCAGTTGTTGGCCGTCGTCAGAAAGCGGCAGACGTTGAACCACTCTCCTGATCGCCCGTAAGCCGGGAGGGTTTGCGGGGGGGGGGATGCCACGCCGGAGCCGAGGGTGTCGCAGTACGCGAAGTAGTCCGAATCGGCGACGAAGTTGTCGTCGTCGATGGTCACGACGGCGTCCGCGCCATCGCAGGCGGCCTTCAGGATGGCGACATTGCGCCGCTGTACGCAGTTCCACGGCAGGTGTTCGCGAAGCTCCGGCCACGGGGACAGAAAGCGGTCCTGGGCGGCAGGGCTCATGTACTCGCACTCGATGCCGGTGCGCCGGCTGATCGAGGCGCAGCACTCGGCCGCGCCGGCGTTCGTCTTCCGGTCTCCGGCGACATAGATCTTGACGGCCCGTCCGTGCCGGCGTGCGTCGAGCGCGTAGCCGTACAGCGCCTCGGGCACGTGGACGGTGGTCGTGACCAACGCCGTCGCGCTCATCGGACGGTTCCTCCCGGGGCGGCCAGCAGCGCTCGCAGCGGCCGCCAGCGGGTCAGCAGGCCCGTCTTGAAGTAGCGCAGATATTCGCAGAGCGACATGTGTGAGGCTCCTTCCCGACGCCGTCGCCACACCGTCGGAACCTCCGCCACGCGGGCGCCTCCCCGCAATGGCTTCACGAGGGCTTCGAAGAAGAACGCGTGGCCGGTCTCACCCCAGTCGTAGCGGCGGAGCTCCGTGGCACGGTAGAGCCGGAAGCCGAAGGTCATGTCGGTCAGAGGTTGGCTGTACAGCACCGAAAACGTTCGTTGGAACAGCCGGTTGCAGATGCCCTTGAACCAGTGATAGTCGCCGAGGCTCGCGCCGACCAGCCGGCGGGAAGCCGTCACGACATCGGCGTCGCCGCGACCCGCCCGGGCGATCATTGCCGTCACCGTGCGGGGATCCGTCTCGAGATCCGATGCGATCATGAGAAACCACGGCGAGGGCATGAGGCGGATGCACTCCCGGACGGCCCCCCCGACGCCGGGCAGTCGCGCCTGTTCATGATGCCGCACGATGCCCGGCCAGGCGGTCTCCAGTGCATCGACGACCGCCCGGCATGCCGGTGTCGCGTGCGCGGGCAGGACGATCAGGATGTCCGAGATGGTGTCCGGATTCTCGGCCAGCAGGGTGTCGACGGTTTCGCGCAGCGACCAGGTTTCGTCGACGGCCGTGACCACGACGCCGACGTTGCCGGTGAGAGGAGGCGCACCGGCGTCCGGCCGGATGGCCGTCGCAGCCGTGTCGGCGCTCATGCCGCGAAACTTGCCGACCGGCCGCCGGCAGTGCGCGCGCGAACGCGACGGGAGACGATCCCGGGTCCGATCCCGAGCCGTCCGGCCACGTCAGCGACCCACCATCGATTCGATCCAGCGATAGGTCCGGACCAGACCGTCCTCGAGCGATGTGGACGGCTCCCACCCGAGCGTCTCGCGCATCAGCGTGTTGTCGGAATTGCGGCCGCGCACCCCCTGGGGTCCCTCGATGTGGTTGATCGACAGATTCTTCTTGCCACTGATTTCGATGACGAGATCAACGAGGTTATTGATGGTGACCATCCGATCGGACCCGAGGTTCAGCGGGCCCGGATGATCGCCCCGCATCACGCGAAGCAGGCCCTCCACGCAGTCGTCCACGTAGCAGAAGCTGCGCGTTTGCAGACCGTCGCCCCAGATGTCGATGCTGTCGCCGTCGCGCGCCATCGCCACCTTGCGGCATATCGCGGCCGGCGCCTTCTCGCGACCCCCGGCCCAGGTTCCAAGGGGCCCGTAGATATTGTGCATCCGGACGATCCGCCCAAGCGTCCCGTAATCGGCCGCGAAGTACTCCAGGGCAAGTTCACTGACGAGCTTCTCCCATCCGTAGGCATCCTGCGGGGCGGCCGGATAGGCGTCGGACTCCCGGAGCGGTGTCACCTGCGCATCCGTCTGCCTCGATTCCGGGTAGACGCAGGCGGACGAACCGAACAGATAGCGCGAGACTCCGTTCCGCCGCGCCGCCTCGAGGGTGTGGAGGTTGATGAGCGCGTTGTTGTGCAGCACGCGGGCGTGGTGGAACGAAAGATATCCCATGCCTCCCATGTCCGCCGCCAGGGCGAACACCGCGTCGACGTCTTTCGTGGCCGCGAGGCAATGCTCCGCGACCCGCAGGTCCAGCAACTCGAACTCGTCCGCATCCGACGCGGCGAACTCGGGTTCCTTGATGTCGACACCCCGCACCCAACAGCCCTGTCTCTTCAGCCGGTGAACGAGGTGGTGGCCGATGAAGCCTCCCGCTCCGGTGACTGCAATGCGTTTCATACGTTTGTCGCCTTGTTTGTGCTCGCCGCCTTTCATGCCCGGGTCGTCACGGCAAATGTTCGTTCAATCCGGCGTCTGCCAAGGCCGAATATCGAAGTCTCGGGGGAGAGCGCCACGCCGTCTCCCGTTCCGCAGCCCGCTCGAACGCCGCCGGGCTGAGGTAATCCAGCGCCGAATGACGGCGCCCGCGATGAGGCGACCCCCGCAGTTCGGTTTTCCGGCGAAGTACATGCACCCCCGAGTCGGGGGGCAGGGGCGCAAAGGCATGGTAATTGAGTTCCGGGCGCTGCGTCAGACGGTGATGCACGGCAGGTGTGGCGACCACCTCGAAGCTTGCTCCGACATTTTGCCAGCGCTCCTTCGGGAAATCGTCGAAAAGAACGATCCAGTCAGGATCCTGCTCGCCGACATACAACGGTGCTCCCAACGCTTCCACCTTGCGGCGGGGCAACGGCGAAAACTCGTCCAGGAGACAGCAGAACCGAACATGATGGCCCGCATAGAAGGTGAGAGGTTCGCGATACTCGAACTTCGGGACGAAGACGAGGTCGTCGTGATCCGCATGTTCCAGCAGGAACCGGGAGACCAGGCGAACAGCATCGGGATAGGGCCGGTGAATCTCGCGCACGAACTGAAACAGGTGTGCTCCCAGGGTCCGCTTGCCCGTGTCTTCCATGACCATGTTGAACGGCCAGGCGCCAGTGCTGGTCAGCAGCAGCAGGGCAGCCATGGTTGTCCCCGCGATCTTCGACTTGCGCCAGGTCCACTCCACGAACAACCCCTTCATCGCCAGGAGCAGCGGCAGCGCGCCCACGTAGTAGCGCAGATCGGCGGTTGAATTCACCGAGACTGGCTGCACCGACAGCAGCGCCGAGAAGAGCGTGAACAACAGTCCCATGACCACGATCTTCCCCACTGCGACGACTGGCGGATGGTCCGCTTCCACTCCGGCCGCACCGACACGCCCGGTACCGGGTTGGGCACTCTGCCTTTTCCAGACCATGAGAACCGTGCCGATGAACCACAGGCACACCGGCCAGGAGATCCAGTCGGCCGTGAACAGGTCGCGCGTATAGACATGAAGCCTGAGAAGCGGAGCCGGGACGGCTCCGGTGTAGGGGTGGACCGTCGTGCTCCAGAAGTCGGCCCAGCTCGCGCGCTCGCCACCGAGCACTCCGAGCCACACCAGATAGCCCGATCCCAGCACCACCACCGCGACACAGCCGACGCCGAACAGCAGGTACTCTCTCGCGGTCGTTTCTCTTGCGCGAAAGAGCAGATGCCAGGCGGCCAGCGACAGCATGGTCGCCGCTCCGCCGATGTAGTGATTGAAGAAGGAGAGCGCTGCAACGAGTGTCGACATGAAGAGGAAGACCACTCTCTTGGTGCGCCAGTAGCGCTCATACAGGTAGAAGGCGGCGATGACCCCGAGCACCATGAAGGCGTAGTACCGAGACGAGCGAAAGTAAAGCAGCAGTTGCGCCGACCAGGCGGCGAAGAGGAAGATGAAGAAGATCAGGCGAGGGTATCTGCGAAGATGCTCGCGCAAAAGGAAGTAGAAGAACACCAGGGAAGCAACGCCGACGAGCGCGTGCATGACGCGGGCGCCGATCTCGTTGAATCCGAACAGGGCGATGCCAACTGCGTTCAACGCATACGCCAACGGTGGCCAGACGTCGATCAGATCCGCGTTGAGCTCGCGCCCGTTGTCGGCCCCCATCATGTTGCGGCCGTCGAAGCCACGAAGATGGCCCTGCTCCAGCAGGACCTTCCCCTGAGTCGCAGTGCGAGCTTCGTCGTACCACAGCCCCGCGTAGTCGAGGTTCGCGAAACTCAGATAAGCGGCGGTCACGAAAACGCCCAGCAGGGAAACGGAAACTGCACAAGGCGGCCCGCACCAGCGGTCGAACGACGTGGCGAGAATGGAAAAGCTCTGCGTCGAACGCGCGAATCGCATTTGCATTGCTACCGAGAGAGGCTACGGCGCCAAAACCGCGAGCAACGTGCCCGCCCTCCCGAAGATGGCGCCCATGATCGCTCCCATGAGCCGCCACTGCCGGGCACGATCGGATCTGCTGTCGGGGTCCGGCAATCTGCTCTCGGACCCGGAGCGATGCTCGCCAGGGTCACGAGGATGCGATCTCGAGACTCGACATCGACATGACGTTGGAGATGCGCGACGGCTTGTTCAGAAGCCGCCAGACGACGTCGTTCAGGAAGTCCAGCACGTCGGGTGCCACTGCCGTGTTCCGTATCATTGGATGGAGCCGGATCCGTATACGACCCGCACTTGTCGATCAGCCCGGTGAGCACCGCCATGTTCAGAGGAATGAATTCACGTGCGTCGGCCATAATTCACTCTCCGCTTTGCCCGGGCTCCACTCGAAGCGTCGGTATCATCCGAACAGGTCGGAATGGGTTCCGGTTCGCGCCAGTATCAGGGCGTCGCCATCGACGTGCCATATGAGCAGCCAGTCGGGCTCGATATGACACTCCCAGGAGCGGGACCACTGCCCCGTCAGTCGGTGCGCGCGGTGGTGTGGCTCCAGTGCTTTCCCGTTCAGCAGCCTGTCCACGACCAGCCACAGCTTGTCGAGATCCTTGCCGCGCTTTCTCGAGCGCCGGAGGTCTCTTCGGAATCCACTCGTTGTGAGCAGGCGCACGAATCAACCATGTGCAGCCTTGAGTGCGTCCAGACTTTCATACTCGGTGAGATGCTCGCCTGCGCAGGCTTGCCGCAGCGCCTCGCGGGTTTCCGCGTTGGGAACCTTCACCGCGAAGGGCAGGCCGTGTTGCAGCGTTACCTGCTTGTAGAACAGCCTGATGGCCTGGGTCGGCGAGAGCCCGAGCTGCGAGAACACCAACTCGGCTTCGCGCTTGAGGGCCGGTTCGACACGGGCACGGATCATCTCGGACTTGGTCATAGGGGGTGTCCTCCTGTTCGTCAAATCGTACCACGCTTGGGGAACAAATCGATTCTCGCCGCAAAGGCTGTGTTCGGCGCCATGCACGACAGGGTCACGAGGATGCGACCTCGAGACTCGACATCGACATGACGTTGGAGATGCGCGACGGCTTGTTCAGAAGCCGCCAGACGACGTCGTTCAGGAAGTCCAGCACGTCAGGCGCCACTGCCGTGTTCCGCATCACGGGATGAAGCCAGATCATCTTGTCCGGATCGAAATCCGCCGAAAGATGGCCGCCCGCGATTGCCATGTCGAAGAGCGCGGTACCGGGGAACGGCACCGCAAGCAGGAAGTTGGCCTTGTACATGCCGGCGTCCATATGCCGCTTGGCAAGCAGGATCGTCTGCTTGACTTCCTCCAGCGTCTCGTCGGGCCAGCCCAGGATGTAGTTTCCTCCGACCGTGATGCCGAACTTTCGGGCGGCATGGATGAGCGACACGGTGTCGGTCTTCGCCAGGTTGAGTTTTCCCGTTGCGTACTTGTCGATGATGCGTTGCGATCCCGACTCGAACGGCAACGACAGCTCCTGAAATCCGGCCCGGGCGAGTGTCTCGAACAACGCCTCGTCCGCCACGAGCCGGCCGGCTTTCGGACGGCACATGTGAACGATGTTGACGCCATTGGTGTCACTCAGCTTCAGGCCTCGATCGGCGATCGCGTCGATGATCCCGACCGCTCGCGCCTTCTTGGCGAACAGCGAATCGTCTTCAAGGAAGACGTGTTCGATGTTCAGGGACTGGAGGACGTCGAACTCTTCGAGCACGCGCGGTAGCGACTTCATTCGGAACTGTCTGAGATTTCCGGTGTGCGATCCCTCTCCTTCCCGGGAAATGTGACAAAAGGAGCAATTGAAGGGGCATCCCCGCGACGTCATGACGGATGCGTAGCGGACCTTGTCTTCGGGGTTGAATCCCCCGCCGTGGGGGCGGGCGATCACCGAGTACTTCTCCAGGGGCGCCAGCTCCCAGGCGGGATACGGCAGTCGGTCCAGATCCTGTACGACCGGCCCCGCCGGAGTTGTGTGAACTCTCCCGTCCCGCTTGAAAGCGACGCCGGGGATGCCGGAGAAGTCGCGGCAGCCGCGCCGAAGGTGCTCGGCGACCGCCAATACGGTGTTCTCGCCCTCGGACAGGCACACGAGATCGGCCCCGGCATCCAGGAACCACGGTGCCATGTGGCGGGCGTTCGTGCCGCCCACCAGGACCGGCTTGCCGGGGTAAACCGCCTTGAGGCGCCCGACGACCTCGGCCGCCGTGGACGCCTGGGGCGTGTACGAGTTCGACAGGCCCACGACATCGAAATCGCGGGCCGCCTCCGCGATCTCGGCGAGCGACATGCCCACGCGCACGGTTCCGTCGTCGGTCTTCCGCGCACGGTAGAACGAGTCTTCGAGTTTCGTGTCCGGGGGCCCCACGTGCGCGTCGAGGATCTCGACGTCGTGCCCATGCGACCTGAGCGCTCCCGCGAGATACAGGAGACCTAGAGAGCCGTCGGGTTTCGCGCTGTCTTCCGGCTGGAATTTCGACGGCGGATAGAGGAGAAGGAACCTCATTCCTCAGCCTCTCGGCTTCTCCGCCGTTCTTCTCGTCCCCCCCCCCGGCCCCCCGGAGGTCGGACACGGGCAGAGCCAGATAGTTGTTCAGGTACACCTGTACGGTCGAGTATCCGAACGCCTCGATCCGTGCGCGCGTCGCGTCTATTCGGTCCCGCACCTCCAGGCCGGCGGTCTGGTAGACGTGGCCTCCCATGATCTCCACCACCATCGTGGGTCGTTCACGCTGGATGGTCCGCGCCGAGCCGGCGATAACCTCGTCCTCCAGCCCCTCGACGTCGATCTTGATCAGGGAGACGCGCTCGAAGCCGAAGCTGTCCAGGCTGCGAAGTTCCGCCCTATCGCCGCCGGCTCCGACGCCAGTGCCGCCTTCGTTTCCCTCGCGCGGAGGGTCCATCTCGACAACGCGCGCTTCGCCCGAGCCGATCGCGAACCGCATGGGCACGACGTTGGTGATGCCGTTGAGCATCAGGTTGTGATGCAGTTCACG
>JAJDUQ010000276.1 GCA_022826505.1 Gammaproteobacteria bacterium | reverse complement strand
ATCATCTCCTGCGCCGTCGCTCCACACCGGGTCTTCACGTCCATCGTTGCCACGCCTTTCATCTCCACCAACGACCCCGACCATGACAACGTCCCGTGTAGTGCTCGGTCTCGGCAGGGCCCCTCCCCACGGCCCACGTCGCCGAGTACCCGCTTCGCGCCTACCCTAGCCCACTCGGCGACGTGGGCCTCCCCACCCCTGCGGTCCGGTCCGTCCTTCCGCCTGCTCCTCCCTGGTGCGGCTCTGCCCGTCACCGATCTTCACGTCGCCATCGCTGAAGGTGAGCCCTTCATCTCCACCATGACGGTGCTCCAGCTTGACCGCCGTGCCTCGACGCGTGACACGGCTCGCCGCCTGCGGCAGCATCGCCCCGCTCATGCCGTCCGACTCGCTGCGCTCGTCGCCGGCGCCGCCGCTCCGCGTTCGCTTCGCCCGCTGCGGGCTTCGCTGTCACCGGCTTCCGCATCACGTCCTCCTCCGGTGTCCTCGCCGCTGAAGGCGACGCCGACAGCGTGCTCCGCACGTCTGCCGTCACCGCCTTCAGTGCTCCCCGCCGCGTGCTGCCGACCACGCCGATCACCACAGCGCTCGTCAACACGTCCGTGATGTCCACGACGGTGCAGCAGCTCGACCACTGCGCCGATTCACTTCGAACCGGCCAGGTGTTGGCTCGGCTCGTCGCTTCCGGCGACATCGCTCAGCTCGTGCCGTCCGACTCGCTGCGCTCGTCGTCGGCACGGCCGCTCCGCGTTCCGCGTCGCCCGGTGCAGGCTCGCCCGTCACCGGCTTCCGCACTACCCCCTGCACTTGTGTCCGGGCTACTGCTCGCGCCTCCGTCAGTGTGCTCGACACGACCGCCTTCACTACCTCCCGCACTCTCCGCCACTCAGTCGCCGTGGCGGCTCCCCTCCGCCGGGTTCCCCGGCGCCCATCCCCCTTCGCTTGTGCCCCTGGTTTCTTCGTTCCTGACCGCCTGCGCGGGCTCTGGTTCTCACACCGGACGCAGCTAGCTGCCGGGGTAGCCCAAGCGTGCGCCTGTCATGCATTTCCGTGCGCTCTCGACGACACGGGACGTCGGGCACATGCCGGAACGAGTGTATTCTCTAGAGCATACACGCCGTCTTCGCACCCCTGCCGCCCCAGGGCTGCGCATGTCGCGCAGCGATCCCGCGATGTATTCTCTAGCGTCGCAGGATGTGTTACGGTGTATTACGCCGTGTAACCTTATTGTAGTAGCCCGAAACACGGCCCGAACACGCCCTGCCGAGGCTCCCGTCCGGCAAGCAGCGGCCTGATCAAGACGCCCGGCCAATTCCCCGGCAGCAAGGTTGCGAAGGGTCTCCACGACCTCGCCGGGCATCCCGGTTCCGGCCACAACCGGGACGCCAATGCTCTTTTCAGAGCAGGGAATGGATCGGAACGGGCCGTGATTTGGCCTTGCAAAGGGCAAGGGGATGAGAGGATGGCGCAAAACGATCGCGGGAACTCGGGAACAGGAAGCAAGTCGGCCGCAAAACGGAGCGATGCGCGGCAGCCGCGCTCGATCCGCTTCTCCGATTCCGAGTGGCGGTTGATCGAGAAGGCCGCCACTCGGCACGGCGTTCCGGTCGGAGAACTGGTCCGCGCGGGGGCGCTCGCCATCGCCGAGGACCGGCTCGGCGAGCCTCCACCCGCCACCCTGTCGAAAGGTCACGCCGCGCTCATCGAGGCCACCTACCGCTCCGTCTACATGATGGCCACGCTCAAGCGGGACGAACTGCTCGACGCCGAACGAGGCAGGGAACTCGATGACCTGGTCGCCGCGGCCCGCAGGACGATGGCGGAGACCATGGACGACGGCTAAGTGTGCAACGCGGACGGCTACGCGCGTGCCGCCCGTTGGAATCCCGCGGGATCGTGCATCCCGAGGATCAGACCCTCTTCCTGGCGCACGGTGGCCGGCATCTCGCTTGGAACGTCAAGGTACCGCTCAAGCTCACCGTGCTCGTCGAGCGTCTGAAGGGCCCTGGCCACTGCGCCGACCTGTCCTGCGTCCTTCACTTTGGGCCCGGGGTCGGGGTCGATCAGCGATGGATAGATCTCCGCCAGCACGTGGGACCGACCCTCGCCAAGCGTCTCGAACGGCCAGACCCGCGCCCCGGTACGGTGCCGCAAGTGTTCCAGCGCCGCGATTCCGGTTAGCGCCTGCCCACCGACCGATCCGTTACCCAAGAGTTTCCAGACCTCCTGCGCCGACTTGACCTTCAACTCGGCATAGCGGCGGTTTGGGGGAAGATTCGCTCCCCAACCGGCGCACGGCTTGTTCCTCGGAAGGCCGGGAATGTCCTCTTGCAGACCGTTGCCCCAGAATGGCCCGTCCCCCTCGAAGTGCGCATTCAGTTTCGCCGCCGCCTTGAAGCGATTGTTTCTGTTGCGTGGACCGTCCTTGATCAACTCGGCAATTCGAGACCAAACCGCCTCCCATCCGGCGCGGCCGGTAAGCGCTTTGGCCGTCCCGGCGGGATATCCGAACGGAAAGTCGAACCCGCAGAGCAACCGACGCCCCTCCGCTGTCGCGGTCCTCAGCAGCGTCTCGATGCGCTCCATCGCCTCCTGGCGAGTAGCGGGGTTCTCGTACTCCACCGTTCCGCCCGTACCACGGACGGCAAGCCAGATGCTGTTCTCGCCCCGCGTAGGTTCACTCCTGGCCGACCAATCGACGGCCACGTATCCGTCGAAGAGCTTCATGCTCCCTCCCAGGTGCGTGAGCAAGAGCCGCACGTCTTCCTCGGTCCGCAGCCTGACCGTCCATTCGCCCTTGCTGTTGCCGTCTTCAAAGCTGTTGAAATCCCGCTTCAGCGCATCCTTGCCGGCGCGCGCCTCACGAGAACGAAAGTAGAACTTGATCCAACTCTTGTTAACGATGAACGAATACGGCAGCTTGGGGCGCCGTCCCGACCGCTCATGAAGGCGGCACGTCTTGAGCACGCCCTTCTTCCTGAAGCTCAGGACCAGGTGCGGCAACGAGGCCGCGCACTCCACCAAGAGGCGAAACGCGGCGCGTGCCCGCTGGTCTTCGATGTGCGCCTCCCATCCCGGGTACAGGTCCGCGCCCTCGATGCCGGCGAGTTGCGGCGACGTTCCATGCCGACGCTGTGAAACCGAATCGATTCGACGAGGCGGGCCCGCATCCGGCTCACCTGGAGCCTGCGGTACGCTTCGCAGACGTGGGTTTTGACGGCGAGCGTGGGAGTGGTGTAGCGCCGCGGCTTGGTGACCGGGTGCGCATACATAGTCGAGGAAGTCCTGGACCGGCTGGCGGCAGGCTTCGTTCGACATCAAGCGAAATCTGGACAGGTGAGGCAACCGCGCCAGCGTGACGGTTTCTCCGCGCTCTGAGATTCGGAAACGGAAGGCTTCGGCGGTGTTGCGTCCCCAGCCAGTCGGGAATCGCCGGTGGGCAACGACCTCCGCCGGACGGTTCGAGATGATCCCGTGCAGGTTCTCGAACGTGACGTGGTCGATGGTCAGGATCGTCCGCGGGATCCACTCGGCGAGGAGTTCGGCCCACAACTGGCGGGCGAACGCGATGGATTCGCTGCGACGATGCAGCGTGTCAAGACTGCGCGACCGGAACGGCACGAAGTGCGCGGCCAGCACGCGGTTCTCGACGAAGGCGCGCGGGGATTCCTTCGCGTCGACAATGGTGACGATCCTGGCAAAGAGTTCCTGGAACTGAAGCTGGAGCGCTGCCTTTCTCGGAACTCGTCCGCGGGTGGTCGGGGTTTTCGTGCGCCCCGCCGGGATTCAGCGTGATCGAGGCGAACGGGGCCCGGGAGGTGAACGTGCGACGAGGTCCTGCCAGAAACCGCCACCCGAGCCGGTGGCCGAGCCGTGTGTACGCCGCACTAATGGATTCGACGCGGCGTTCGAGAGCCGAAATGTCGGGGCTGTCGTCTGTCATGGGCGTCGGGCATCTTGGCCTGGACCGCCCGGAAACGCAAGAATGGAGGCGGGGACAGACCTTGCTTAGAGTTCGAGGTCCATCTCGATTCGCTTCCCGCGGACGGGCGGCTCGGGTTCCGACGCCCTGTCCCGGGACGTTGCCGGCTCGGGTTCCCTCTCCAGGGAAGGCGACGCGGATTCCTCCGGGCTCTGCCGTTCCCTTTCGGGCAACGCTTTGTCGTCCTTTTCGCGCTCGCGTTGGGCCGCCTCGCCGATGCCTTCGAGCGCGGAAATGCGCTCGCCGGTGACTGACTCCAGACGCTCCCTGAGCGCCTGCGCGTCGTCGGTGACGAGTTCCGCGCGGTCGCGCGCCCGCGAGATCTCCACGTAGAACGACTTGGCCGTGGTCAGGCGGGGGTGGTTCGCCTCCATCGCGGCGATCACGTTGTCGACCGTGCGCCCCTGAAAAGCGTGCACGGTCGAGGCCCAGGCGTGGTCGAGATGACGCAGTTCCGGATCGCCCGGGGTG
>JAJDUQ010000226.1 GCA_022826505.1 Gammaproteobacteria bacterium | reverse complement strand
GCAGCGACGGATACTTCAGTCCGAACACCGCCAGTCCCGACATCAGACAGTCGCTCAGGCTGAATTTGCGCCCAGGCACCGGGTCCCCAACCTCGTCGAAGCACCCGCGCACCACGCGCAGCAGTCCCGGCGCGCTCAATGCCTTCCTCAGCATCCCCTGGACCATGACACCTCACCCATCGCTGGAGAGAACATGGCCATTATGCTGAATTCTCGTGTGAAAGTTTACGAGAACCTTTTTTTCTCAGTCTCCCAACTCCCTGATTCCTCTACTATCCCCAGCCAGCGGGAATTGCTGTGGACGTGACCGGAATCGGAAACCGGAGCCCGACGTGTGGGGAGTGCCTCCGGTTTCGGACCCGGCTGACGCTTCGAGGCTATACTCGGTTCAGTGCCGCTCGCGCGGCTGCCGAATGACGCCGCCCATGCTTGCCGCCACCCCGAGCCCCGAGATTGTCGACCTGGCCTCGATTCGAGCGCTCGTCGACGACGATCTCGCGGCCGTCGATCGCACCATTCGCGCGCGTCTCACGTCCGATGTCGTCCTCGTGAACCAGATTGCCGAGCACATCATCGGCGGCGGCGGCAAGCGGTTGCGGCCGCTGCTGGTTCTGCTCGGTTCCCACGCGTTGCGCCACGAAGGCGATCGACATGTCGAACTCGCCGTGATCGTCGAGTTCATCCATACCGCGACACTTTTGCACGACGACGTCGTGGACGATTCGCAACTCCGGCGGGGACGCAGCACCGCCAACGCCCTGTTCGGCAACGAAGCGGCGGTTCTGGTCGGAGACTCGCTCTATTCGCGGGCGTTCCAGATGATGGTTGCGGTCGGCGACATGCGGGTCATGGAGATCATGGCCCGGACCACCAGGGAGATCGCCGACGGAGAGGTGCTTCAGCTCCTCAATCGCCACGACCCGCAGACCACCGAGGCGAGCTACCTCGAAGTCATCCACCGCAAGACGGCGATACTGTTCGAGGCTGCTGCACGACTCGGAGCGGTGTGCGCGAATGCCTCTGCGCAACACGAAGATGCGATGGCGCGGTACGGCCGGCATCTGGGCACCGCGTACCAGCTTGTCGACGACGTCCTCGACTACCAGGGTCGCACGGGCGAAATCGGCAAGAACGTGGGAGACGATCTGGCGGAGGGCAAGCCCACCCTGCCGCTCATCCACGCAATTCGCAACAGCACCGGGCGCACTGCCAGGCTCCTGCACGACGCGATAACGACCAGTGGCCGCGACTCCATCGAGGACGTCATCGCCGCCGTTGAATCGGCCGGGTCCATCACCTACACTGCCGCGCTTGCTGCGCAGGAAGTGGCCCTCGCGGGCGAGGCGCTCAACGCGATCCCGAACTCGCCCTACCGCGATGCCCTTGCCGGCCTCGCCGAGTTCACCACCGGGCGCAGCTACTGATTCCGCGCCCTGCCCTGTTCCGGCACGGCGCGCACGGGGTGTAGCTCAGCCTGGTAGAGCACTGCCTTCGGGAGGCAGGGGTCGGAGGTTCAAATCCTCTCACCCCGAC
Organism: Gammaproteobacteria bacterium; assembly: GCA_022826505.1. Lineage (GTDB taxonomy): Bacteria > Pseudomonadota > Gammaproteobacteria > HK1 > HK1 > HK1. The sequence continues at coordinate 6,573 of JAJDUQ010000226.1, read as the reverse complement.
CATTGCAAACGATTTCTTGGCGGGCAATTTCTCAGCATGGAGTCCCGCGGCATCCGTTGACCGTCGTCTCCCGGATCGGCTCGGCGGTCCGCGCCGGCCACGACGACTCGCTCAGGTGCACGTGGTTCACGGACTGGTCTCCCGTGCCAGGCCCCCGGCGAGTGGACCGTGGGTCACTCCTGCGCCTCGTTGGGGATCTCGGGGATGTCCACGCGCCTGCCCCGGGGGATCTCGCGGTTCTCGTCGTACATCGGCAGAGCGCAGGTGACGCCCGTGCGCGTCACGCCGTCGCTGCAGGCGACGTCGAGGGCGGTTCCGGGTCCGAAGTCCGGATGGTCGAGGCGCACGATGGCGACGCCGCAGCGCTGCAAGGGCGACCACGCGCTCGAGCACACCCGCCCGGCCGGCGTCCCGTCGCGGCACAACGTGTCACCGATTCCGGCAATCGCCCCGGGAACGCGCAGACCCCAGGTGCGGCGGCGCTTGTCCGCGGCAACCAGCGCGGCCTTGCCGATGAAGTCGGGTTTTCCCAGATTGACGAACTCGCCGAGCCCGGCCGAGAAGGGCGTCACGCTTGCGTCGAAGTCGGTGCCGGCGTTCAGCAGGCCCGCCTCGATGCGCCGCGCTCGAAACCCGTCGGCCGAGGTCGGCAGCAGGCCGTACGCGCGGCCCGCCTCGAGGATCCGGTCGCCCACCGCGCGGACGTTCATGTCCGGTGTGAGGTAGAACTCCCAGCCGAGCTCGTTGGTGAAACCGGTCCGGCTCAGGATGACCGGTTGGCCCGCGATCGAGACGGTGGCGATGTCGAAGTAGCGAAAACGCTCGGGGTAGTCGCCGTCGACGGCGGCGGCCAGCACCTTCAGCGCGTCCGGCCCCTGGACCTGACTGATCCAGACCTCCGGATCACGCACCTCGACGTCGAAGCCGCGTGCGCTCGCCTTCAGCCACGAGAAGAGATCGCCATCGGCCTGGCCGAACCAGAACCGGTCGGGCTCGAGGCGCATCAGCACACCGTCGGTGATCATGCCGCCGTCGTCGTAGCAGGCGAACTGGTAGCTGCACCGCCCTGCCCTCGCACTGGTGATGTCGCGCGTGAAGACGCGGTCGAGCATTCGCTCCGCATCGGGTCCGCGTACCTCGAGCGGCAGCTCGCCGGTGTGGCGGAGGATCACCTGGCGGCGGACCCGCCAGTAGGCCTCGTCGGGCGTGGCGGTGGACAGGCGCATCGCGGTCAGGCGGTGGTTGTACAGGAGAAACTCGGGGTCGTAGGGCAGCTCCTGGTAGACGAGCGGATGCGGCGCCATGGTGCGGGTCAATTCGTTCGGCCGTGTCCCCGCGGCCGGCAGCGCCTTGACCGCGAACCGCACTTCATTGAATCCGGTGATCATGTGTCCACCTGCAGTGCACCCGGCCGGCCGGTCCGGATCCGGCTGGGGAAGGTTCTGAAAAATGGCCGCGCATTTTCCCGAACGGTCGGGCCGCCCGACCGCCGCAGACGCCACCAGCGCAGGCGACGCCGCGCAAATGCCGATCGTTTGCCGAAGATAGCCGAATCGCAGGACCGGAACTCGCGCCAGGTTCGGTTGGAAGGCAGGTCGCTGGTGGCAGGGTTGGGGTCGTTGCCGTGATTCTGGAGCGCGGCGGTCAGGGTCCTGCCATGATCGAGACCGTCCCTGACCAGGGCCGCGAGTTCGGCGGCGGCGCGTTCGCGCGGCGTTTCTTCCATCAGGCGATGGAGGGCATCGACCTCGGGAAGAGTCCGTGTCAGACCGGACCTGCCCCCCAGGCTCAGCGCGGCTGCGCTACCCGTGACGCGTAGAAGCATTCGACGATCCACGGTGCTCAATATACGCTCCATTTGCCATCCGCCGTCGTTCGCCGACGGTGCAAGTACCGATTTGCGCCCTGGAGCGGCCTGAGTGACCAGCCGGCAGGGCGCAAGATCGTCGATCTCCTCGCTGCGTTGGCGCTTCGGAATGATCAGTGGAACTCGAGCCCGACACCGGAACGGTCTTTCGACCGGGAACGGGAATGTCGCCGTCCGGTGCCCGATCACTCGCCTGCGAGGCGACCCGCGCGACAGGGTAGGATTCGCCGCACAAGGCCCGGTGTCACCTTTCTCGCCGGGTTCGCTGTCATGCCGGCCGACGAGAAGGGACGGGGGGTGATACTGCACATGACCCACGCACTGACACTGGAATCGGGGCGTCGGCCAGGCGCTGCGACGCTCGATCTGATTCGAAGGCTGATTGCGTTCGACACCGTGAGCGAACGCTCGAACCTCGCGCTCATCGAATTCGTAGCCGAGTACCTCGACGATCTCGGAGTCGCCTGCGAACTCGTCCACGACGAAGGGCACCGAAAGGCGAACCTCTACGCCACGCTCGGTCCGGCGGACCGCTCGGGCATCGCCCTCTCGGGACACACCGACGTGGTCCCGGTCGAGGGCCAGCCCTGGGATAGCGACCCGTTCGAGGTGCTGGAGCAAGACGGCCGCCTCTTCGGACGGGGCACCTCCGACATGAAGAGCTTCATCGCGGTGTGCCTGGCCCTCGCACCGGAGTTTCTCGCACGCGAGATCGCGACCCCGCTACACCTGATTCTGTCCTACGACGAAGAGGTCGGCTGCCTCGGCGTGCGCGGGCTCATCGACGTGCTTCGCAGTCGCGAAGTGAAGCCCCGGGCGGTATTCGTGGGCGAACCCACCGAGATGCAGGTGGTGCGCGCACACAAGGGCAAGCTGAGCTGGCGGGTCCACGTACGCGGACTGGAGGCCCACTCCGGCATGGCTCACCTCGGTGTCAACGCGGTCGAGGCGGCGGCGGAAGCGATCGCCTTTCTCAAGGGCATGGCGCGACAGCACCGCGATGAAGGCCCTTTCGACGAGGCGCTGGTTCCACCCCACACCACGGTCCACACCGGCCTCGTCGCCGGCGGCACGCAACTCAACATCGTGCCGCGGCACTGCCATTTCGACTTCGAGATCCGGCACCTTCCGGATCGCGACGCGCGGCCGATGTTCGAGGCGTTCGAGCGCCACGTGCGCGAGCATGTCGAGCCCGAGATGCACCGAGTGGATCCCCGCACCGGGTTTCGTTACGAGTTGCAATCGGCGATACCGGCGCTCGACGCGGACGAGGACTCGGAGGTGGTGCAGCTCGCCAAGTCGCTCACCGGGGCCAACGCGACCGGCAAGGTCAGCTTCGGCACCGAAGGGGGGCTTTTCCAGGAAGGCGGGATGCCTGCCGTCATCTGCGGGCCCGGGAGCATCGCAGTGGCCCACCGGGCGAACGAGTACATCGAGCTGGACCAGGTTGCCCTCTGCGAGGCCTGGCTGCGCCGACTCTTCCGCTACTGCTGGGCCTGAGCCGCCCATGCGCGCGATGCGGCCGAGGGGCCCGGCCGCGGCGGCGCCGAGGCTGCGCTCCATCGGTCCGCTTCGCCGGCGATGCGTCGAGCGCGAGGACGCGGTCGACGGAGGATCTCGGACGAACCTGTGGTAAAAGTGGACAGGCAGGCCGGGGTGACGACGGTGCGGATCACGGTGTGCTCCGGACCACGCGCTGGCGAGGTGAACCATGGCGAGCGGTTGGGCACGAGACGGGGCCGTGCAGGATCAGATCGACGCGAGCGTCGACGACGCCGTGAGGCGCGCGCGCAGCCGACTGCCCCGCGGTGAGAGCCTGCTCCAGTGCGAGGAATGCGACGCCGAGATTCCCGATGGTCGCCGCAAGGCGCTGCCCGGCGTGCGCCTGTGTGTCGGGTGTCAGAGCGAGCGCGACCGGCACCAAGCGGCGCACGCCGGCTACAACCGTCGGGGCAGCAAGGACAGCCAGTTGAGATGACGGCTCCGGCGTGGTGACACGTCGCACGTCACGCGCCTGCCGCACGCAACGCCCGCGCAGTGCATCCATGTGCGTGCCGGCCGACGGGCCGGACGAGGCGTGGCAAACTCGGGCCACCAGCGGCTGCCTGTCGGAGCGGGTCCGGTGCGCCAGTTGAGAATCCCCGCCGCGTTCATGCGCGGCGGCACGAGCAACGCGGTGGTGTTCGATCGCCGCAGCCTTCCCGATGACGAAGCGGTGCGCGAGCGCCTCTTCATCGCCGCGCTCGGTAGCCCGGACCCTTACGGCCGGCAGCTTGACGGCATGGGCGGCGGCATCTCCTCACTCTCCAAAGTCTGCATCGTCGGGTCGCCGTCGCGCCCCGATGCGGACGTGGACTACACGTTCGGCCAGGTCGCGGTCGACCGTCCCCAAATCGACTGGAGCAGCAACTGCGGGAACATGTCGTCGGCCATCGGACCCTTCGCGGTGGACGAGGGGATGGTCGAAGCGTCCGGGCCCGAAGGCGTCGTCGTCATCCACAACACCAATACCGGCAAGCTCATCCGGTCCCGATTTCCGGTCGACGACGGACGCGCAGCCGTGGAAGGAGAAACCGCGATTCCCGGTGTATCGGGGACCGGCGCGCCGGTGGATCTGGAGTTCCTCGACCCCGGTGGGGCGGGAACGGGCACGCTCCTCCCCACCGGCAATGTCCTCGACCTCCTCGAGGTCGAAGGCGCGGGCCGCGTCCCGGTCTCGCTGATCGATGCGGCCAACCCGTTCGTGTTCGTCCATGCGGGCGAGGTGGGGATCGCGGCAACGGAGATGCCGGCCGCCCTCGACGCCCAGCCGCAGGTGATGGAACGGCTCGAGCGCATCCGCGCGACGGCAGCGGTCGCCATGGGGATTGCGGCAAGCCCCGCCGACGCGTCATTGCGGTTTCCGGGCGCGCCCAAGATTGGCATCGTCGCCTCGCCCCGGTCCGCGGCGACGCTGCGCGGGGAGTCCGTGGAAGCCGCCGAAGGCGACCTCACGGCGCGCATGGTGTCGATGAACAACGTGCACCGCGCCCTCCCCCTGACCGGGGTGCTCGGCCTCGCGGTCGCGGCCGCGATCGAGGGCACGGTGGTGGACCGGGCGGCCCGGTCGGCTCGTGCCCGCGACGGCGGTCGCATCCGGCTCATCTGTCCCTCAGGCGTGATCGCGGCGGCTGCCTCGGTGCGCCGCAACGGCGCTGGCGGCTGGCATGCCGACCTTGCTTGCGTTCGCCGGACCCAGCGTCGGCTGTTCGATGGATACGTCCACGTGCCGGCCGGCCGGGTGCCGGAGCTTGCCGGCCTCCCCGAGCGTGCGACCGCCCGAGTCGTGCGCTGAGACACCCGCTTCGCAGCGTCGAGGCGCAAGGAGTGGTGGCGGACGTGCACGACGTTTCCGTGCACCGGCAGCGACACCGTGGCGGGTCCCCGAATGCCGGCGGGCGGCGGAGACGAATCGATGCAATGCAACGGGGCCCGTTGCACCATTCGCCCTTTGCCTCGACACGTCTATCACCTATCCTCCCCGCCCCTGAATATTTCCGAAATTTTGCGGAGGACTATCCGTGGCCTTCACCTCGAACGTGTTTGAGACTCGAACCATCAGGCTCGCCGATCGCGAAGAGACCATCGTCGCCGGCGGCCGTCACCTGTTTCCGCTGCTGCCCAGGGCCTTTTCCGGAATTTCCCGGATTGGAGTCATCGGTTGGTCGTCCCAGGGCCCCGCGCAGGCGCAGAACCTGCGCGAGTCGCTGGCAGGATCGAACATCAGGGTCAAGGTCGGGCTGCGGGAAGGATCCGCATCGATGAAGCAGGCGGAGGCGGTCGGATTCACCGGGTCCGACGGCACCCTTGGCGAGATGTACTCGGTCATCAACGAGTCCGACATGGCGCTGCTGCTCATCTCCGACGCCGCATTCGCGGAGAACTACCGGCGAATCTTCGATGCGTTCCGTCCCGGTACCACGCTCGGACTCTCGCATGGTTTCCTGCTCTCGCACCTGCAGGCCGTCGGCGAGGACTTTCCGCACGGCATCAACGTGATTGCGGTCTGCCCGAAGGGGATGGGTCCGTCCGTGCGCCGGCTCTACGAGCAGGGCCGGGAGGTCAACGGCGCCGGAATCAACTGCTCTTTCGCCGTGCATCGGGACATCGACGGCCGCGCCACCGACTACGCGCTCGCCTGGGCCGTGGGTCTCGGTTCGCCGTACACGTTCGAGACGACTCTGGAGAGCGAATACAAGTCCGACATCTTCGGCGAACGCGGAATTCTCCTGGGGGCGGTTCACGGCATCGCCGAGAGCCTCTACACCCGCTTCGTGGACAAGGGAGAGGCAAAGGACGAGGCGTTCATCAACAGCGCGGAATCCATCACCGGCCCCATCAGCAAGACCATCTCCCGTTCCGGACTCAAGGCGGTGTACGAAGAGCTGGAAGGGAACGACAAGGCCGCGTTCCGCCGGGCGTACAACGCCGCCTACCACCCGTGCCGCGAAATCCTGGAGGAAATCTACGACGATGTGGGGTCCGGCAACGAGGTGCGCAGCGTCATTCAGGCCACCCGCCGCCATGGAAAGTATCCCATGGGCAGAATCGACGGCACCGACATGTGGAAGGTGGGCGAGAAGGTCCGCGCCGACAGCACTCGCAACTATGCACCGCTGCACGCCGAAACCGCCGGGGTCTACCTCGCGTGCATGATGGCGCAGGTC
>JAJDUQ010000182.1 GCA_022826505.1 Gammaproteobacteria bacterium | reverse complement strand
CGCGATGAGGGCGCGCTCCACCAGCGAGTAGTCCAGGGCGACGTCGATCCGGTCGCGGTAGAAGGCGAGGTCGGCGAGGGTGACGCCGAGGGCGAGCGCGAAGAGCGGCGCGGCGCATGCGGCATCGCGACAGGTGACGCGCCCCGCCCGCCACCATCGAAGCAGCAGGAGAGCGGCGGGCAGGGTGACCGCGATGGACTTCGAGAGCAGCGCCGCGGCATAGAGCGCGAGGCAGAGCACATACCGTCCCGGACCCGGCGCCTCGTTGAACCGGAGCCAGACATGGACCGCGCCCAGATAGAAGAGTGCGGAGAGGAGGTCCTTGCGCTCCATGATCCACGCCACCGACTCCACGTGCACGGGGTGGACCGCGAACACCGCGGCCGCGAGCCATGCGCCCGCGACCCCGAGTCGGAGCAGCAGGCGCCACACCAGCACCGAGTTCAGCGCGTGCAGCGCGACGTTGACCGCATGGTAGCCGGCGGGGTTGAAGCCCCAGAGCTTGTGCTCGATCCAAAAGGTCGTGTAGACGATGGGCCAGTAGTGGTTCTCGTGCCCGATCTCCGCGGGCGAGAGCCAGATGGAGACGATCCCGTCGAGGCGGCGCACGAGCGGCTCGGTGACGAAGATCCAGTCGTCCGTGACGAAGCCGCCGAACACCAGCGCGGGGGTGTAGACGACGACCGCCAGCAGGGCGAGCCCGCGGCCCTTGCGCCCTTCGCAACTCTGCGCCCATTGCGCCACGCGAGATGGCCACGAGGTCGAGGCGGTTCCGATTCTCGGGCGCACCACCTTGCGCAACCACCGACTCCGTGCCCTCGCATGAACGGAAACCATGGCGACGGGTCATTCCGGGGCATTCGCGTCCCGGAACGCGAATCGCGCGGCGTTCACGGCCGGACATCCGTGTGTGTGGCGGGTGGCGGCGGGTCGGTGAACCGGATGCCCGCATTCGCCGGCGGCAACGGAGCCTGCGGATCGATCCAGCGCATGATTGCGTCGTTGATGTCGTCGATCCGCACCGGCGCGTACTCCCGCCACCGTCGCACCGGCGGCGCATCCGCATCGCGGCGGAGAATTCGCACGGCGCCGAAGGTGCGCTCGACGGAGTAGCCCAACACGGGGACCGCCGGCTCCTCGGTCACGAGATGGCTAACGAGCGCGGTCACCTCGGCTCCGCTGCGCTCGATGACCGGGCGCATCCGCGAGTCGTAGAAGGGGACCGCCCCGTGCAGGTAGTAGTAGCCGGGAAGCTGGATGTACTCCCGGTCGAGCTGCCACACCGCTTCGACGTCCGGGGCGGCGGCCAGCCAGCGGTAAGCGGTGAAGATCGGGTCCTGATCGATCACGAAGCGTACCGCACCGGTCTCCCCCGACCACGCGCGGTACACCCGATCCTGCCCCGGCAGGACGTTCAGGATGCCGGCGGCGGAGACCGCGCCGAACGCGCCGGCGCACACTGCGGCGCAAGCGCCCGCCGGGGATAGCCCGCTCCGGCGTGGGCCGGGAGCACGTCCGCCGGCCCGCGCCGCCAGATCCGCACCGGCCCGCGCCGCCAGATCCGCTGCGATGATCAGCCACAGCGGCACCACCGCGAAGACGAAGCGGTACTCCTTGTGCGGCTGCACCGAGTGCATCGCCAGGATGAGGGCGATGAGCGCGAGCAGGAGCCCATAGCGCCGTGGCCGCCACGCCGCGCCCGCAATGCACGCCACGCCGAGTCCGCCGCCTGCGAGCGCGAGCCACTCGAGGTACTGCCAAGGCGGGCTCTCGCCGGCGCGCATCGCGCCGAGAATCAGGTTGTAGTGCACGTTGACGACATAGGAGTGAAACAGAACGCCATCCCAGGCGACAGCGTCGAAGAGCCCCACCGCGAGGGCGAGCCCGGCCGCGACAGCCAGGAGCCGCATCCGCTTCGCGGTACGCGCGAGCACGATGCCGAGCAGGAGCGCGGCGAGCGGCGCGTACTGCAGCCGCACCGCGCCGGCGAGGACCGCGAGCGCAGCGGCCGGCCACACGGACTGCATCCGTGCAGCCTCGGCCGGGCGAACGGTGAGCGCGAGCAGCGCCATCAGCGGGGCGGTCGCCACGAACTCGGTCAGCGGCTTGTGCGCGAACCCCACGAGCTCGTACCAGAATGCGCCCGCGACCAGGGCGGCGCGCGCCGCCGCCTCGCCGAAGTGGCGTCGCGCGAAGAAGTACATCCCGGCCGGAATCGCCAGCGAGACGGCGCAGAACGCGAGCTTGACGCCGGCGACGTACCACCGCGGCTCGTCGAGCCCGAGCGCATCGAACGCGGCCAGCACCCCGGCCACGAGCCCCGGCACGAGCCACGAGCGCGCACCGTAAAAGTACTCCCAATGCGTCACTCCGGACCCGAACACGAGCCGGTGCGCGGGCTCGAGGTACTGCATGATCTCGTCGGGGTGGAGCACGAAGTCGCCCGAGAGCGCGACGCCGGCGCGTACCGCGAACGCAAGCGCAAGCACGAGCGGCAGGCAACGCCAGGGCGCGGATTCCGGCGCCTGCGGGTGCAGAGAGCATACACTTGCTTTCATCATGCAACCCACAGGTTGAGAGCGAAGCGACCGGCAAAGAATACCTGCAAGGCAAAAAATATCGCTGCAATGCTGTAGATAATACGCTTGTGTCTTGCGTAACGCGCCCAGACCGCAAGCGCCAGGAAAGGCGCGGCGATGAGGGAGAAGCGGGAGAAGGAGCCCCCCGTACCCATGGCCGCCACCGGGTAGAGGAGCATGATGTACAGCGTCAGCCACAAAACGTTTCCGGTGCGGGCGACGATACCGATGCCCAGCAACGTGCCGATGATAAAGAGTTTGTCCGTCAACGCATGCGTATAGCTGAACACACCCTGGGTTGCGGAGAACAGGTACACAATAAAATGCGTCGGGTTGAAGACATTGGTAAGCGCGTTGCCGAACACGAAACTGTCCTGCGCCTTGATGCCGGAGAATGCATCACCTGCCGCAAGCTGGAAGAACCCGAGGTACAACAGCCCGCCTGCGACGAATGCCGCCAAGTTGCAGGTCTCGTAACGATAGTCGATGGGTTTCCCCTGGAGGCGCCTGAGCGCCAGCACAACTACCAGGGCCGCCGGTATGAACGCCGCCTGCCCGCGCGTCAACGGCAGCAACAGGGCAAACAACAGGCTCAGGTAACTTTTGCGCAGGTCATGGCAATACAGAAAGCCGAACAGCAACAGCAGAAACAATGCCTCCGAGTACAAGACGCTCAGGTAGAACGCAGTCGGCCAGCACAGCAACACGACAAGTGCCCTGGTAGCGTCCTCGACCGGCAGAAAGTGGCCAGCGTAGCGGTGGAAAACATGACAGAACAGGAACGACAGCAGCAGGTTCAGCGCAAACGCAGACAGGTACACGTCTCCCAGGATGAGTTGGACGGCGCTTATCGCCAAAGGATATAACGGAAAGAAGGCGTGGCTGTGTGGGTGGCCCGGGTAGCCCCGCTCGGCGAGCAACACATAGTGCTGGCCATCCCAGTTGGCAAACGGCAAGTACAACGCGTCGAGCGCCTCCACGCCGGAATGCCAGCGGTTCCAGAGGTTGACACCATGCAGATGATCAAAACCGTAGAAGGCGACGAGCATCGTCGTCACGATCACGACCTTGGCGATCAGGAAGACCACCACCACTTTCCCGGTTCGGGAAACCCTTGTGCAGAGGCTCTGCTGGCAGTCTTCGGTAACTGGCGCGCTATTGGTGGCAACAGCGTCACGTTGTTCGGATTTTCCGGCCACAACCCGCCCCTGATTCCGGCGCTTCTTTCTCAAGCTCCGGCCTCGTCCTCTCCGGTGATGCGTCCATAGTCGTCGTCGAATCGGACGATGTCGTCCTCGCCGAGGTAGTCGCCCGTCTGCACCTCCACCAGCTCCAGAGGCCCCTCGCCCGGATTCTCCAGACGGTGTGCGACGCCCCGGGGGATGAAGGTGGACTCGTTCTCCCGCACCAGGAACGTCTCGGCGTCGCGCGTCACCCGCGCGACGCCGCGTACCACGATCCAGTGCTCGGAGCGCCGGCGGTGCGACTGCAGGGAGAGCCTCCGGCCCGGACGGACCGTGATGTGCTTGACCTTGAAGCCGTCTCCCTCGTGCACGGTGTCGTAGCTTCCCCAGGGCCGCGGGACCCTGCGGTGGGTCCGGTGCTCGTCGCGCCCGTCCCGCTCGAGCCGTCGAACCACCGCCCTCACGTCCTGGTCCGCACTCCTGTGCGCGACCAGCACCGCATCGGGGGTGTCCACGACGAGCAGGTCCTTCACGCCGACCGAGGCCACCAGCCGGGAGCCGGCGTGGATGAGCGTGTCGCGGGTACGGTGCGTCACGGCATCCCCCCGGATCACGTTGCCCGCCTCGTCGCTGCGCGAGAGCGCCGCCAGGCTCGCCCAGGACCCCACGTCCCGCCAGTCCGCGTCCAGGGGTACAACCCAGGCGTTGGAGGTGCGCTCCATCACCGCGCAGTCCACGGAATCGGCTGGCGAGCGCCCGAAGGCTTGCGCGTTCAGCCGCAGAAACTCCAGGTCCGGCGTTGCGTTCGCGTGGGCCTCCTCGACCGCGTTGCGGATGGACGGCGCGTGGGTCTCAAGCTCGTGCAGAAAGGACCGCGCGCCGAACACGAACATGCCGCTGTTCCAGTTGCACCCGCCGGCCGCGACCCACGCGGCCGCCGTCTCCGCGCTCGGCTTCTCCCTGAATCGCGCCACCGGCCGGGCGCGGCCGGCCGCACCGGTGTGCTCGCCCGCGAAGATGTAGCCGTAGCCGGCCTCCGCCCGGGTGGGAACGACGCCGAAGGTCACGAGGCGCCCCCGCTGTGCTTCCCTCGACGCGAGGCGCACCGCATCGGCGAACCGGGCACCGTCGCGCACCACGTGGTCGGACGGGAGCACCAGGAGCACGGGGTCGTCACCCGCCTCGCATCGGGCGAGCGCCTCGAGGGCCGCGGCGGCGATGGCCGGCGCCGTGCCGCGGGCCGTCGGCTCCAGCACGATCGCGCCCGGCGACACCCCGGCCGCGCGCAGTTGCTCGGCGGCCGTGAATCGGTGCGCCTCGTTGCACACGACGATGGGCGGCTGCGCGGCTTCGACGAATGCAAGTCTCCGTGCGGTGGCCTGAAGCAGGGTGTCGTCGCCGAGCAGCGCGATGAACGGCTTGGGATGGTTCGCGCGCGAGAGCGGCCAGAGTCTTTCGCCCGCGCCGCCGGCGAGGATGACGGGCACCAGCGGCCGGATCGCCGGAGGCATCTCCCCATCGGGCGTCCGCGCGCCGTTCACGGCGTCGCTCCGGTTCCGCCGTCGTCGAATCGGCGCGTTCCGCGGCCCCTTGGGTGTACGTCCGATTTGCGAGAGCCCTCGTCTCGGCCCCGGGAGCTTCCCGGGATCGAGGGCATCTTGCCCTCGTTTGCGAGGGCGGGACGCCCTCGGTCCCGGGGGGCACCACAAACGGGATTTGCACCCCGTCCCCTTCGGTGCATGGCGTCGGCGAGGCGAACGCCGTAGAGCCGCGCGAGCTGGCGGAGATAGGCGGCCAGTGTGCGCCAACCCATCTTGCTCTCGCCGGTGTGCCGGTCGTTGAAGACGATGGGCACCTCGGCGACCCGCAGCCGTCCGCGAACCATGAGCTCCAGCGCGATCTTGTAGCCGATGGGGCGCGCATCCTCGGGCACCGGCAGGGTGCGGCGATCCGCGGCGAAGAAGCCCGAGAGCGGGTCGGC
>JAJDUQ010000232.1 GCA_022826505.1 Gammaproteobacteria bacterium | reverse complement strand
CGGATGTGGAAATCGCTGTTCGCCGACGCCCCCTTGCGCTCCGACCTCGGCCCGAACCACCACGATCCGCCATCACACTGATCGCCGTTCTGCAACCACGGCCCATTTTGCCCGCTTACACTCTCTCTATTGTAGGACACTACCGCGTCGGTCCGGACATGCGTACCATGAAGCGCATCGATTGAGGAAAACCGCCATGCGAATAGTGTGTCGTTCGTCCGTGCGGGATCGGAATCCGAAATCCGCAAAGTCAGGGAAACATGTTCCTATCCGGGTTCTTCCGGTTCGGGAACAGTTTCCGGTTCTATGGCTTCCAGAATAAAACGCTCGGCAGACTCAGCAGACTCCAAAGGAACATTGGATGATTCGATGCCGATCAATGCATCTCTGTTGCGTAAATTATCTAAATTGATATTGTTCGAATCCTGATGATGTTCGGTGACTTTATATGTATTTTGATTAAGATCAAATAAACCGAACAGTTGATCTTCATTTTGTCTTTCCAATATCCTTATGTTCCCATTGAAATCAGGCTGCTCTTGCTCGAATTCATCGACATCGTACACATATAAAATGACAGGGTTTTTTATCAGATTACCGCGGGAGAAAAGAGCTTGATTTGCCAGAACGAATGTCCATCCCGCAGTAAGGCGGTGAGCTTCTTCATTGACTTCATGCTGTTCGCAGAAGACGGCCGACATGCATGCCGACATGACGAGGATCGTGATTTTCTTGATAATTCGCAGATTCACCCTTGCAATCCTCCAGAGAACAAGAGGCTGACGGACACGAACAACGTGCTTCAGTCTGTCACGGTAATATGACTGACAATAAACATAATAATGCTACTTATCCAATATGCAACCCCGGGCAAAAGCGCTCCCCATAGGAAATGACGCGCGAGAGGACCTTTACGAGAGGATGCAGATATACATGGGAAAATTGAACAGTAAAGTATAATAATGATAGTCAATGGTATATTGCTAAATATGAACGACACCAGTGCAGGTCTTATTATCGCACCAATAGAAAGTATCGAAAGATGAAGTACAAAGCTACCAAAAAATGCTGACAGGAATCGAAATCGATACCAATGTTCTTCGTTCCTGTGCTTCTCACCCATGAAATCCTCTTTCGTCATCAATTGAGTGAGTATTTCTTTCTGTACTTTCATGGTTGGAAATGAACTCCGCATTACTCGAGAAGGAAATCCTCTTTGTCCAGGAATGTTCGGAGAATTCGCGAATCTCACAATTGCATGAGGCGATCTCGTAGTGGCCACCGAATCCCACTACCCGCTTTGCACCGACTGCAAAGGCTACGGCGGTTCCCCCAGCGACAGAACAGAAACGCGGGTCCAATTGCACCTCCCTCCGGACCCGACGGCATTCTACACGAGGAAGTTGACAAGTGGATTGACTCCGTCAATGGTTCCGATGCAACGCAGCGTTCAGTACGATGCCGCTTTTTCGGCGCGCCGGTACATTCTCAGGACATGCCCGACTTGACTCGCATCTCGTCTTTGTCCGAGCTTCCCTCCGTGGACCGGTTGCTCGTCGGCGACGGCATCGCAGCCCTCGTGCGCGAGCGGGGCCGTCCTCTCGTGCTCGAAGCCGTACGGGGCGCGCTCGACGAGGCCCGCGCGGTCGTCGCCACCGGCGGCACTGTCGCCCGCGCGGAGCTCGAATCCGCAGTCGCGGCCCGCGTCCGCACCATCGCCGCACCATCGCTCGTCCCCATGTTCAATCTCACCGGCACGGTGCTGCACACCAACCTCGGGCGGGCACCGCTGCCGGAGGCGGCCATCGAGGCGATGGCGGCCGTCGCCCGCGGCGCGAGCAACCTGGAGTTCGACCTCGAGACGGGGCGGCGCGGCGACCGCCACCGGCACGTCGAACCACGCCTGTGCCGACTCACCTCGGCAGAGGCGGCCATCGTCGTCAACAACAACGCGGCCGCGGTGTTGCTGGTTCTCGACACCCTCGCCAAGCGCAAGGAAGTCCCGGTGTCGCGGGGCGAGCTCATCGAGATCGGCGGCGCCTTCCGCATGCCCGACATCATGAAGCGCGCCGGCACCAAACTGGTGGAAATTGGAACGACGAACCGCACGCACCCCCGCGACTACGAGGCCGCCATCGGTCCGCGCACCGCGCTGTTGATGAAGATTCATACCAGCAACTACTCGGTGGAAGGCTTCACCGCGGCGGTGGGCGAGCGCGAACTCGCTGGAATCGCCCACAGCCACAACCTCCCGCTCGTGTCCGATCTCGGCAGCGGCTCGCTGGTGGACATGACCGTCTACGGACTCCCACCCGAACCCACCGTGCGTGCGATGCTCGGCGACGGAGTCGACCTCGTGACGTTCAGCGGCGACAAGCTCCTCGGAGGACCCCAGGCCGGCATCATCGCGGGGCGGGGGGACCTCGTCGCTCGCCTCAAGCGCAATCCCCTGATGCGCGCGCTGCGCCCGGACAAGATCACCCTGGCCGCGCTGCAGTCGGTGCTGGCGCTCTACGAAGACCCGTCGCGGCTCGCTGACAACCTGCCGTCGCTGCGCCTGCTCGGCCGCCCGCGCACCGACATCGATGCTCAGGCGAAACGGATTCGGCGACCCCTGGCGGCACGCCTCGGCGAGGAATGGGTGGTGGACGTCGTGCACTGCCGCAGCCAGATTGGCAGCGGCGCGTTGCCGGTCGATCGGCTGCCGAGCGCCGGGCTGCGGTGCGCTCCGGCCTCCGGCGCGAAACGGGGGCGGTCATCGAAGCTGCAGGCACTGGCGGCGGCATTGCGCACGCTTCCCACGCCGGTCATCGGACGCGTGCACGAAGGTGCGCTCACTCTCGACCTGCGCTGTCTCGACGACGAGGCGGGTTTCGTCGCTCAGCTCGATCGGCTGGCCGCGCCGTGAGCGCCGCTGACAGGGTTCGGGCCGGCGACGACCGCACGGCGTTCCTGCCGGGGTCTCCCGCCTCCCTCCTCCTTGTCCTCCTGCGCTGCTCCGACGACGACGCGCGCGCCCGCGCACCGTCCGAGCGCACGGTCGCGCCATGATCGTCGCCACCGCGGGGCACGTCGACCACGGCAAGACCGCGCTGGTGCGGGCGCTGACCGGAGTCGATACCGACCGCCTCCCCGAGGAGAAGAAGCGGGGACTCACCATCGACCTCGGGTTCGCGTATCACCCGCTCGACGATGACCACGTGCTCGGATTCGTCGACGTCCCCGGACACGAGCGATTCGTGCGCAACATGCTGGCGGGGGTGGGGTCCATCGACCTCGCGCTGGTGGTGGTCGCGGCCGACGACGGGGTGATGCCCCAGACCCGCGAACACACCGCCATTCTCGATCTGCTCGGGGTCACCGAGTGCATCGCGGTGGTCAGCAAGGTCGACATGGTCGACGCGGACCGAGCCGAAGTGGTCAGCGTGCAAATCGACGAACTGCTGTCCGGCACCGGCATGCGGGGCGCCGAAATCCATCAGGTCTCCGCGCTGTCAGGGACCGGGGTGGAGACACTTGCCGGTGCATTGCGCGAGCGTGCCCTGGGCCTTGCGGCGCGGGCCGCGAACGGTCGATTCCGCCTCTGCGTGGACCGCGCATTCATGCTCAAGGGGGCCGGACTCGTGGTGACCGGAACGGTGCACGCGGGTGTCGCGCACCGGGGCGAACGCCTGATCGTGACCCCCAGCGGCCACGAGGCCCGCATCCGCGGCATCCATGCGCAGGACCGACCGGCCGAACAGGCGCGTGCCGGTCAACGTTGCGCGCTCAACCTGTCCGGGCGCGACATCGAGTCGGGCGCGGTGACGCGCGGCGACTGGATCGTCGACCGCGCGCTGCATGCTGCGACCGACCGTATCGACGTGCGTCTGAAGGTCCTGACCGACGAAGCGCGGGCGCTGAGGCACTGGACACCGGTGCACGCACACCTTGCCGCGTCGCACTCCACGGCCCGAATCGCGGTCCTGGAAACCGGCAGCATCGCCCCTGGTGACGGCGGCCGGGTCCAGATCGTTCTCGATCACCCGCTGCATGCACTTGCGGGGGACCGGATCGTCATCCGTGACCAGTCGGCAACGCGCACCGTGGGCGGTGGCACGGTCATCGATCCTTTCTCGCCCCGGCGCGGGCGCGCCCGCCCCGCACGTCTCGCATGGCTGGACGCCATTGAGTTGCGCGCATCGGACTGCGTGGGTGCGGATGCAGCGGGTCAGGAGAACGCTCTCGATGCGAGACGAACACGGGAGCGATGGTTCGGCAGTGGTTCGGAGCAGGCGCCTTCGCGTGAATCCGGGCATGAATCGGGACATCGCTCGACGCATGAAGCCCCACCCGCGGCAGGCCTCGCCCGGGAGCGCGGTGCGGAACAGGCGATAGCTCGGGCAGTGCAATCCACTGCGACCGGGGTCGATACCGGCTGGATTCGGAGAGCATTCGGAGTCACCGACTCCGAGCTGGAGCGGATACTCGACGCCGCCGACGCGGTGCGGCTCCCCGACTCCGGAGTCGACCGATGTTTCTCTCCTTCTCACTGGGCGACGCTGCACGACGAGATCCTTGCGTTTCTGGAATCCTTCCACCGCGAACGCCCCCGGTTGCACGGCGCGAACGCGAACGACGTCCGTCTGGGACTGGTGCGCCGCGTGAGTCAGGGTGTCGTCGAGCAGGCCCTGGCCGCCCTGCTGGCCCGGAAGGCCGTCGTGCGGCGCGGGGTCACGGTCCGGCTGCCGAGCCACAAGGTCACCCTCGGCACCCACGACGAACGCGTGTGGCCGCGCGTCGCTCGCGTGCTCGATCCCGCCAGAGGAAGCCCGCCGAGCTTGCGCCAGGCGTCGGAGCAACTGAAGATCGGCGAGCAGGAGCTCGGGGCATTGCTCAAGCGCGCGACGAACGCCGGCCTGGTCGTACCCGTGACCCGAACCCGGTTCGTTCCGCTCACGGCCGTGCGGGCGCTGGCGGCGCATGCGGAAACCCTGGCGGGCGAACTGCCGGAAGGCCGCTTCACCGCGGCCGAGTACAAGAATCAGGCGAACATCGGTCGCAACTTCGCCATCGAGTTGCTGGAGTTCTTCGATCGAAGCGGGTTCACCGAGCGCGGCGGCGATCGCCGCCGCGTGCGCCGACCGGCCGCGGAAGCATTCGGCGAGGAGGACGAAAAGCAGGACTGAGGAAGAGGATCGCACCCCGGTGGGGCGCTCGGACTTCAAATCCGGTGAGACGCGTACCACGTGTCTGGTGGGTTCGACTCCCACCCTCTTCCGCCAACCCCGCGTGGTGGGTGATGGCGCCTGAACGACGAAGGAGAGCCTGATGCTGCAAAGGCTCTATGTCGACAATTACCGGTGCCTGGTCAACTGCGATCTGCCGCTTCAGGAGCTGTCCCTGCTGCTCGGGCCGAACGGCGCGGGGAAGACTTCGGTGCTCGATATCGTGTTTGCGCTACACCGGCTTCTTGGCGACGGAGCGCGAATTGCCGACGCCGATGTGTTCCCGACCCGCGCGCTGACTCGCTGGCAGCAGCGCATCGACTGCAACAATTCACAAGTCCTCGAGCATCCGCACCGCCGCCACCGCGCGAATCCCCCCGGCAAGCGGAAACGTCTCGTCGCCGGCATGAATCACGTCCAATGAACGCAGGTCGAGATCGAAGAAGTGAACGGGGCTCCGGCGGCGTTTCGTGATCTGCCTGGCGAGGGTCGTCTTGCCGACCTGCCGAGCCCCGAGCAGCGCCACCACGGGATTGATCCTCGGCAGCCGTTCCACGGTCTTCAGATGAGTGTCCCGGTGAATCATGGCGTCATGCAAATTGGGATGATCTACAGGTTGCGGATCTCGATTCCCGATTGAAGGGCAGACCCCGTTCCCGCTCAGTCGAGCGGCTTGCGCAGCAGCTCCAGCAGCTCGCCGGCATCGAGGCGGGCCGGCGCGTCCGCGCCCTCCAGCAGCCGCTCGGCCAGATCGCGCTTGTGGTGGTGCAGTGCGACGATCTGCTCCTCGATGGTCCCCTTCGCCACCAGACGGTAGATGGTCACCGGGCGCGTCTGACCGATGCGATGCGCGCGGTCCGAGGCCTGGTCCTCCGCGGCCGGGTTCCACCACGGGTCCATGTGGATCACGTAGTCCGCGGCGGTCAGGTTCAGTCCCACGCCGCCCGCCTTGAGCGAGATCAGGAAGACATCGCCCTGCCCCGCCTGGAAGGCCGCGATGCGCTCGGCCCGCGCCCTGGCCGGGGTCGACCCGTCGAGGTACTGGAAGGCGATGCCCGCGCCGGCCAGGTGCTCCTCGAGCAGCTTCAGGTGCTTGACGAACTGCGAGAACACCAGGACCTTGTGGCGATTCGCGAGCAGCTCGTCCAGGGTCTCGGCGAAGGTCGCGAGCTTGGAGCTCGCCGGGGCGCCGGCGTCCTGCACCAGGCGGGGGTTGCAGCACGCGAGCCGCAGCCGCGTGAGGTGCGCGAGGATCTCCAGCCGGCCGTCGCCGGCGCCCATGCCTGAACCCACGCTTGGACTCATGCCTGAACCCACGGTCGGGCCCATGCCTGAACCCGCGCCCGAGTCCGCGCCTGAATCCACGCCCGGGTCCGCGCCGCCTTCCCGGATCATCATCGCCTCCAGATCCTCAACCGCCCGCCGGCGCAGCGCCTCGTAGAGCGCCGCCTCGGCCGGCGACAGCTCGACGTGAAGCATGATCTCGGTGCGCGGCGGCAGATCGTCCAGCACCTCCGTCTTCAGCCGCCGCAGCACGAACGGCGCGACGAGGCGGCGCAGCCGGGCCCGTGCCGCGGGGTCCCCGTCGCGCTCGACGGGTCCGGCGAAGTGGCGCCGGTAGTGCTCCGTCGAGCCGAGCATCCCCGGGTTGACGAAGCCGAACAGCGAGTGGAGATCCATCAGGTTGTTCTGGATCGGGGTGCCGGTGGTCACCAGGCGAAAGCGCGCCTTCAGCTCCCGCGCCGCCCGCGCGCGCTTGGTCGCCGGGTTCTTGATGGCCTGCGCCTCGTCGAGCACCGCGCTGTGCCAGTCGACCGCGGCAAGCGCGCCGGCGTCGATCTGAAGCAGTCCGTAGGTGGTGACGACCACGTCGAAGGGTCCGAGCCTGTCGAGCCTCCCTGCGCGCGAGGACGCGGCCCCGGTGTAGGCGACGAGGTTGAGGGTCGGGGTGAAACGACGCGCCTCGTCGAGCCAGTTCGCGACTACCGACGTCGGCGCCACCACCAGCGCCGGCCCGTCCGGGGCGCGGTCGAGCAGCAGCGCCAGCGTCTGCACGGTCTTGCCGAGGCCCATGTCGTCGGCGAGACACGCACCCGCGCCCCACCGGGCAAGCCGCGCGAGCCAGCGGAAGCCGTCGCGCTGATAGGGACGAAGCTCGGCCCGCAGCGTGCTCGGCAGCTCCGGCTCGAACGCATCCGCGTCGCGCAACCGCTCGCGCTGCGCGCGCCACGCCGCGTCCGCGTCGAGCTTCGTGCCTTCGGCGAAGTCCTGCAGCGCAAGCGCCGCCATGGCGTGCATGCGGATCGAGCCGCGCGCGGCCGGCGAGGAGAGACTGCGCAGATCGTCGAGCTGGCGGCGGAACAGCCCCGTCAGCGCGATGAACTCGCCTTCTGCAAGCTCCAGGAAACGCGAGTCGGGGCTTGCATCGAGCAGCGCGAACAACTGCTTGAGATCGAGGGTGCGGCCTTCGTCGACATCGAGCCTGCCGGAGGCGCTGAACCACTCCGCCGCGGACTTGATCGTCAGGTTCAGACTCGAGGTCGCGGCGCGCGCAACAATCTTCAGCGGCTCGCCCTTCGGCCACAGGCAGGGCGCGTCCGCCGCGTGGAGCTGCTCCAGCAGCTCCAGGGCACCGGCCGGGTCGGGGAGCACCCACGGCGGCCCGTCCGCGATCGATGCGAGCACCGGGCAGGCGGCGACGATGCGCTCGGCGCCGGCGCGCTCGGCCGCAAGGTCGCGCCGGGCCTGCACTGTCTCGCCGTCCCGGCCGGCGAACACCGTCGCACCGCCCGCGCCGGGCTCGAAGCAGATCCCGGACCCCGGGACGGGCTCGACTACCAGCTCGGCCGCCAACCCCGCGCCCGAAGGCTCGAGCCGCACCCGGGGACGCGGGTCCGCCTCGATTTCGCGCGCGGTCTCCGCACCGCCCGCGATCCCCCCGTGGATGCGGACCTCGGAGGCAAGGCCGGATACCGCGTCCAGCAGCCGGGTTCGGGCGGCGGCGGGCAGATCCAGGCCGCCCTCGGGGACGACCGCCCGCAACCGCTTGTGGCCGGGCGTGAACCGGATCACCTCGCAACGCCGGCCGTCCACGAGCCGCACGTGGTAGTCCTCGCAGTCCCCGTCGTCGGGGACGAGACGCGCGCGCAAGCCCCCGTCGTGCTCGTCGACCACGAGCTCGGGCTCCCCTCGCACGACCTCCATCGCGGCCCCGGCCTCGTCGAACACGTGCGGATGACCGGCCAGCTCGAACAGCACCGCCTCGTCCATGGTGTAGCGCAACCGGCCGTTCCAGTCGCGGGCCTGCGTGATCTTCGCCGCGGCGGCGCGGTCCTGCTCCAGCAGGAACTCCATCGTCGCGGCCGACGTGGCGAGACGCTTCATCGAGACCGGCTTGCCGGCGGACCAGGTGCCGCTCTTGTACTGATGCTGCTCGCGCGGTCTGGCCACGACCTCGCCGGCGTCTTCGCGGATCTCCCACGCCAGCCGTCGCCGGCGGGTGGTCGAGTCGCGCTTCTTCGCCGGGGCCGGCTTGTTGCGGGCCTCGAACACCAGCTCCTCCAGCGCCTTCAGCGGATACTCCCACTGCGCCATCGGCGCCAGCAGCGAGGTCAGCGACCGCGTGCCGAGCCGGGCGTGGATCGCGGCAGCCTCGTCGCTGTACACCGCCGCGGGCCGGGAGCGCCCTTCCTCCATCCGCAGATCGGGCTGGCCGACGACGGCCAGACACTCCGCCAGCGCCCAGTCGAAGCCGCTGGCCCGTACGCGGTCCATGTAGCCGAGCAGCGCCTGACACGGGAGCGGTTCGGTGTACTGCCCGAACTGCCCCAGCCAGCAGCACTCCAGCCCCTGCAGCATCGTGCCGAAGACCGGATAGGGGAACGTCATCGCGGCGATGCGTGCGCCCCTGCGCATCTCGGCGGCGCGGGCGACGTAGTGCATGACGAGCGGCTGTGCCTTGCGCTTGGCGGCGGTGTGCAGGAGCGGTGCGAGCAACGCCCGGCTCGACGGCGAGTCGTCGCGCACCAGCGACAGCAGGGACAGGGCGAAGGACACGGACGCCGGGAACACGTTGCGCTTGCGGGTGCCCGCCTTCTCCTCGGCGACGGCCGATTCGATGTGACGGCGCGCCTCCGCGTCGTCGCCTCGCAGCAGGGCGACGAGGGCGCGGGCGCCGGCCCGGCCGACCTTCAAATGCTTGTCCTCGCGCACCTTCGGGGGCAGGGCGTCGAAGACCGCGTCCACCTCGTCGAGACGGCCCTGGAGGATGCGGATGAACGCGACCTCCGCGGCGAACACCGACGGCTCCGACGCGAGCTCGCGGCAGGCGTCGACGATGGGCTCGGGGGGCGTCGCGGCGTTGATGACGCGCATCAGGCAGCCCGAGAGGGCGCGGTCCCGGCAGGACTCGGGCAGGGTGCGGATCAGGCCGGCCGCGCCGGGCTCGGCCAGGAATCCCCACCCCTGCGGGTGAACCATGTCGGCGCCGGCAGGGTTGAGGCGGCCGGCGACGGTATCGCAGCGCAGCGCCATCGCGGTCCGGGCGTCGTCGTCGTAGTACGAGAGGCGGGGATGCACGTGGTCGTGACCGGCCACGATCCCGTCCAGCATGCCAGCGCGATGCGCCTCCATCGTCAGCCACGGCGCCCAGTGCGGCGACGCCCTCAGACCTTCGTCTCGCCTGGGGGCATACGCCAGCCCGTGCTTCACGAGCTCCCGGGCCGCGTCCCGGAGTCGGGTGTCCGCCAGGCGTCGTCCCCGGGACTGAATGTCGGCGTGGCGCAGTATCTGCGCGACTTGCCACGTCGTGCGCACATGCGGGTCCACCACGCCGTAGACGAGCGCCGCCGCCTGCGCGTCGGACGACAGGGAGTGGAAGAGGTCGGCGAGGTCATGGTGCTCCGACATGGTCAAGGGCAATCCTCGATGTCGCCACGATGGGCCGATCGATCGTCCCACACGCTCTCCGGTATCGGCCAGGCGGCGAAGATGTCCGCCTCCGATCCGCCGTCCGATCCCGACCGGTCGCGGAGCATCATGATCGCGGCTTTCCCCCGCATCGGCACTACGGCACCGCCCGACGTCCGCGGCGACCACGGGCCGCGATGACGGCTTCAAGTGCGCGTCGCCCGAGCACCCCCGCGACGATTGCGAGCCCCGGCCCGGCGGTGGGCACCAGTACTCCGCGGGGCAGCATCATGGTCGATACCGCGAGCAGTGCCGCCAGTGCGACCACCGACGACGCGATCGCCCAGCCGAGCAGGCGGGACTCCCACCACACCAGCGCGGCGATGACCACCAGGCTCGTCGCCACTACCGGCGAGAGCGGACGAAGCTCCGGCCGCCGGGCGGTCGTTACGCCGGCGATGTCCTCCACGGCACCGTCACCGGCGACGGTATGCGGGCGCCATCCATCGAGCACGGCATGCTGCAGATCGAGGACCGCGGCGGCGGTGCGAGCTCCCCATGGCGAGAGTTCGAACCAGATTCCGGCGAGCACCACGAGGATGAAGCCGATCCGTCGTGCATGTGCGCGATCGAGGCTCACGCCACGTGACTCCGCGTCAGACGATTCCGCATCCGGAACCTCCCTCGGTCACCGGCGCCGGTGTCGCACGAAGCGCGCTGGCGCTTCCCCCGGATCGCGCCCTTGCCAATCACGGATCGGCGGATGTTCGGATGCCCGGACGACACACGCGTCGCTCCTCCATCGGCATATCGCGATCTCGTCGACTGAAAGCCGATGACTTGTCGGAGATTGCATTCAAGCACCCGAGACTCCAGCCCGAACCCGTGGCTCACCCATCCCGCGCCGGTTTCGCCTCGCCATCATCGAGCTTCGGCACCGTACGGCACTCGTTGAAGATTCGTGCCTCGCAGCGCAGGCAGACGCTGCGGTCGAGGCGTCCGAACACCTCCCCGATCGCCTCCGACTTGGAGAGGAAGAAGCTCTCCTCGCCAAATTCGTCGTGGTATCCGCCGCGGCGCAGGATTTCCATCGGGCCTTCCTTGACCTGATGGAAATAGACCTGCCCGCCCGCCGCGCGCCGCATGCGCACCTCGCGCGCGAGCACCTCCGCTCCGGCCACGTCGAGATAGCTCACGCTGCGTATCAGCAGCAGCAGGTGCTTCTGCAGCGGATTGCGCTTGGCGATGAGCCGCAGCCGCTCCGCAACGTAGCTCACCGCGCCGAAGAACAACGCGCCGTCGATACGTACGATCGCGAGTTGCGGACACTGGGGGAGAGACCCCGCGGTGCTGAATCGGCGCTTCGGCTGGCGCGGGTCCGGGACCCGCATGACCACGGACGGGCGCGACACCTGCCGGAGATAGATGATCAGCGACAGGAACACGCCGAGGATGATCGCGAAGTCGAGCGGGAACAGCAGGGTGGCGGCAAAGGTGGCCCACAGCACTGCCGTGTCGGCCTTGCTGGCCCTGATGATGGTCCGGATGTGGTGGAAGTCGACGATGCCCCATGCGACGAGAAACAGGATGGCGGCCATCGCGGGCATCGGGAAGTACGCCAGCAACGGCGCGACCAGGACCACCAGTCCCATCAGGAGTATCCCGGCGAGGATCGCGGCGACCGGCGTACGGGCACCGGCGCCCGAATTCAGCGCGCTGCGGCTGAACGAACCGGTCGCCACGTAGGACGAGAAGAAGCTCCCGACGATGTTGGACAATCCCTGACCGACGAACTCCTGGTTGCCGTCCACGAGCTCGCCGGTCCGCGCCGCGAGCGAACGCGAGATGGACACCGCCTCGGTCAGCGCGAACAGGGTCACGGCAAGCGCGGCGGGGCCGAGCTGCGTAAAGGCGGCGAGGCTGAAGTCCGGCATCGAGAGCGGGGGCAATGTCGCGGGCACCTCCCCCACGAGCCGGAGGCCGGACTCTCCGCTTGCGGGATGCAGGAACCCCGCGTAGGTGAAGAATTCGATGATCCCTCCCAGCAGGCTCCCGGCCACCAGGGCCGCGATCATGTAGGGAAACCGAGGCCAGTAATGCTTGAACCCGATACCGACCGCGAGAGTGACGAGCCCCACGATGACGGAGTCGGGGTCGATGTCCCCAAGCAGGTTCCAGACGTGAATCAGGACTTCGTAGAAGCGCAGACCGCCGGGCATTTCCAGACCCAGGAAGCTCTTCAGTTGGCTCGCCGCAATCAGCACCCCCGCCCCGGAGGTGAATCCGACGATGACCGAATGGGACACGAAGTTGACGAGCGTACCGAGCCGCGCGAGTCCCATCGCGAGCTGGACGGCCCCGACCATGAAGGTCAGGGTGAGCGCGTATCGAACGTACGTCTCGGTACCAGGTACCGCGAGGGTGCTCAGGGTCGAGAACAGGACGATTGACGCGGCGGTGGTGGGTCCCGAGACGAGCTGGCGCGATGAACCGAACAGCGCCGCGACGATGGCGGGAACCATCGCCGCGTACAGCCCGTACTCCGGCGGCATTCCGGCAATGGTCGCGAACGCCACGCCCTGGGGCAGCACCACGATGGTGCCGGTGAGCGCGGCGAGTCCGTCGGCCTTCAGCGTGCTGCGATCGACTTCGGGCCACCACAGCAAGAACGGCACGAAGCTCCGCCACAAACCGCGCATCATCGGTGCAACCCCCCTTGCCTGTGCTTGCGCTGCATTTCCGGTGGCGATGCGCGGCTCGGCATTGTACGCGGACCCGATTCGATGCCTGATACGATTCGCCCCCGCACGCCGTCACCTCAGGCTCGAAGAACGCGTCCGCCGGCCGCGGAGACCGCCATGATCCGGGCATTCCAGCGTCTGTTCGAATCCACCGTCGCCACCGCGGCCCGTGCCGTGGAGGACGAAGAGCGCGAACACGGTTACCACGTGGCCACGGCGGCGTTGCTGGTCGAGGTGATGCGGGCCGACTACGAAGTCCGAACCGAGGAGCGCAATGCGGTGCTGCGAGCCCTGGACGCGGCCTTCAGCGATCTCTCGCCCGAGGAAACCCGCAACCTGCTCGCACGAGCCGAAGAACGTGCCGACGACGCGACCTCCCTTTACGAGTTCACGCGGCACATCAACCGGCAGTTCGACCACGAGCAGAAGGCGCACGTCGTCGAGCTGCTGTGGCGGGTCGCGTACGCCGACGGAGACCTCGACAAGTACGAGGAGCACCTGGTGCGCCGGATCGCGGATCTCATCCACGTGCCCCACTCGGTGTTCATCCGGATGAAGCACAAGGCCGGGGGTGGCCGGTGACGACGCGCCCGGCGTGTCACCGAAGGACGGGTCGACCGCGCGTTCCCGCTGTCCGGAACAGGCTCGCCGTCGACCTCGACCGCGCAGCCGGCATTCACTCGCTCGTGAAAGTGATGTCCCCGTAGTACGCCACGGCGGCGCCGCCCGTGTTGTCGGTGTCGGTCATGATCGCAACCGCATCGACATGGCGAACGGACTCTCCGAACAGCTCGCGAAAATCGGCCCGCACGTCCCGACGCTCGTCGACCCACTCCCCCACCTGCGCCTGGCCGGAGCGCACCGCGACGTGCCGCGCGGCGTCGGTGTAGGCGTTCGGCCACGTCTCGCCCGGAGTCCGGGTGCTGGCCCACACGTAGTTCACCGCCCGGGTTCGCCACAGGAGCACGGGATGCGAGCGAATCACGTACACCCTGGCGCTGTAATCGTCGCCTTCGCGCGTACGCTCGTCGATGTCCCCCAGGGTCCCGTCCACGCGCCATGTCCAGCGCAGAATGGGAGTCTGGTCGAGATCGATTCGGCGCCGGAGGTAAAGACCCGAAGCCGTGCCTCGGCTCGTCGCACGGACCACGTTGCGGCCCTCGTGACGCACGGTCTCGTAAACCGTCTTTCCCTCGAACATCTTCTCTTCCCAGCCGGCGATGTCACCGTCGCGCAGCACTGCGACACTGTCGGCCCCGGCGACGCCGGCGGCGAGGGTGCAACCCAGGTACGCAAGAAGGCGGATCGTGCCTTGAATCATGTTCGTTCAATCCATCGAGCCATCGTCGGCCGCTCGCCGCATCCGCCGGAGTCGAACGACACCGGCGATGAGCCACGCGGCGACCGCCACCAGGATCGGCCCATCCCCGATCCGCACGTATGGGGTGGCACCCGCCATCGGCACCACCTCGAAGGTGTCCGCCGCGACCTCGAATTGCGGGAGTCGGCCGCGAACCTCTCCGCGTGACGAGATGATCGCACTGAGTCCCGTGTTCGTCGCACGCACCAGCCACCTCCCCGTCTCCGCGGCCCGGACTCGGGCGATTTCCAGATGCTGGTGCGGCCCGATCGAATCGCCGAACCACGCGTCGTTGCTGACCGTGACCAGCAGCGCCGCCCCCGGCAAATCCAGCCTCACCGCGCTGCCGAACGCAATCTCGTAGCAGATCGACACCCCGAGCGTGTGGGAACCGACCTGCATCGGCGCCTGCTCGCGCGGGCCGGGGCTGAAATTGGCCATCCGGATCCCCAATGCCTCCACCACCGGCTGCAGCACGAACGCGAGCGGCAGGTACTCTCCGAACGGGACGAGACGACGCTTGACGTAGAACGCCGGCTCGGCGCCGAGCATCGCCACCGCGTTCAGGTACGGACCTCCCGGACGTTCGCGCATCGGGACACCGGTGAGGACCGTACTGCCGTGCCTGACCGCCTCGGCGAGAAGTTCGTGGGCGAACTCCCGCAGCGTGTCGAAATACCCGGGCATTGCCGTCTCCGGCCACACCACGAGATCGGCATCGAATCGCTCCCGGGTGAGAGTCGCATACCGCTCCAGCGTGAGGTCGCGCATCTCGGGGCGCCACTTCTGATCCTGGGCGATGTTGCCTTGAACGATCGCCACCTTCACCGGCGCCCCGGCCGGCCGGACCCAGTCGATGCGCGCAAGCACCGTCCCCGCCCCCCACAAGACACCCGCTGCGCCGAGCAGTACGAATGCCCGTCGGTCGTGGCGTACGAGCACGAGTGCGAGCGCGCCGGCCGTGAACGCCGTAAGGGCGCCGATGCCGTGCACCCCGATCACCGGCAACCAACCCGCCGCGGGACCGTCGATCTGCGAATACCCGACCTGCAGCCACGGCATTCCAGTGAACGCCCACCCCCTCAGCCATTCCCACAACGTCCATGCCGCCGGGTACGCCGCAAGCAGGCGCGGCGCGTCGGAGGCGTCCGGAACGGTCCGCCCCAGAAGCCAGCCCAGGCAGGCCGGATAGAGTGCGAGGCCCGCCACGAGTCCCACCGTCAGCACGAACGCCAGCACACCCGTCACGTTGGCAAATACGAAGCTCTCGTGAACCCACGACATGCCGGCGCCGAAGGCTCCGAGTCCGAACAGCCAGCCCCGCAGAAATGCGCGACGCGGCGTGCGGCATTCCCGCCACGCGAGGAACAGCGCCGCAAGCGACCCGACGGCCACGAGAAACAGTCCGAACGGAGCGAATGCGAGCGACAGGGCGGCACCGGCCGCGACGCATCCACCATCAACGGCGACGCCACGCACCCGTGCGTGGTGCACGAACGGCGCCGCTTGCGGCGATTCAGACTGCACGCGTCTTCAGTCTGCCTGTGCGTCGCGACCCACCGCCCGCACCCGCAGCAGATGGACTCGGCGCTTGTCGGCCCGGACCACGGTAAAGCGGAATCCCTCCAGCGTAATCTGCTCGAGCCGGGAAGGAAGGCGTGCGAACGCGCGAACCACCACGCCTCCCATGGTGTCGGCTTCGTCATCGTCGAATTCGCTGCCGAAATACTCGTTGAAGTCCTCGACCGGCGTGCGTGCCTTGACCGTGAACTCCCCGTTGGCGTGTGCGCTGATCAGACGCTCGTCGCCGGTATCGTGCTCGTCGTCGATCTCGCCCACGATCTGCTCCAGCACGTCCTCGATGGTCACCAGACCGGACACCCCACCGTACTCGTCGACCACGATCGCCATGTGGTTGCGCCTGGACTTGAATTCCCGGAGCAGGACATCCAGCCGCTTGCTCTCGGGAATGAAGACCGCGGGACGCATCGCGTCCGCCAGGTCGAAACGCTCGCCTCCGTTGCGGGCAAAGTAGGTGAGCAAGTCCTTGGCGAACAGAATTCCCACCACTTCGTCGCGGTTGTCGCCGATCACCGGGAACCGCGAGTGCCCCGACTCGACAACCGCGCCGACAAATTCGTCCGGCTGTTCGTCGTCCTCGATGACCACCATCTGCGCCCGCGGAACCATGATGTCCCGGACCTGCATGTCGCCGACGGAGAGGGCGCCCTCGATCATCGCCAGCGCGTCGGGGCCCACGACATCGCGGCGCTCCGCGTCGCGAAGCGTCCGCACCAGCGCAGCCCGATCCCGAGGCTCGTCCCGCTTTCCCGTGAGCGCCCGGGCCACGCGCCCGAACCACGACGTTGTCTCCCCCGGTTTGCCGTCTGGAGGTTCGTTCACGGCCCGACTCCGGCCGCGTACGGATCGGGGTAGCCGAGCCCGTCGAGAATCTCGCGCTCGAGTGTCTCCATCTCGCGCGCGGAACCGGGCTCTGCGTGATCGAATCCGAGCAGATGCAGGGTGCCATGGACCACGAGATGCGCCCAATGTGCATCGAGCCGCTTCGATTGTGCGCGAGCTTCGCGGGCCGCCACCGGCGCGCACACGACGACATCACCGAGAATTCGCACCTCGGGCAACTCCGGCGCATCGAAGGTGAAGGCAAGCACATTGGTCGCGCCGGTCCGGCCGCGATAGCGCTCGTTCAGCATCGCTCCCTCGGCCTCGTCGACCACCCGCACCGTCATCCGTGCGTCTTGCGACCGTCCGTCGAGAGCGGCCTCGGCCCAACGCACGAGTTTCACCGGCGGCGGAATATCCGGCGCCGCGCATGCGTGCTGCACCTCGACCCCGGTGCTCATTCGCTCGCGTCCTCGTCGGCCGCGTGGTAGGCGTCGAGAATGCGCGACACCATCGGGTGACGGACGACGTCCTTGGAATCGAACCACGTCCAGGTGATTCCCTTTACCGAGCGCAGCACGTCGAGCGCGTGGCACAGCCCGGAGCGCTGCCCCCCCGGCAGATCGATCTGGGTGACATCGCCGGTCACGACCGCGGTCGAGCCGAATCCGATGCGGGTGAGGAACATCTTCATCTGTGCGACCGAGGTGTTCTGCGCCTCGTCGAGGATGATGAACGATTCGTTCAGGGTGCGGCCGCGCATGTAGGCGAGTGGCGCCACCTCGATGATATTGCGGTCCACCAGCTTCGCGGTGCGGTCGTATCCGAGCATCTCGTGCAGGGCGTCGAACAGGGGACGGAGGTAGGGATCGACCTTCTGCTGCAGATCGCCGGGGAGGAACCCCAGCCGCTCGCCCGCCTCCACCGCCGGACGCACCAGTACGATTCGCGTGACCCGGTCGGTCTCGAGGGCTTCCACCGCGCACGCCACCGCGAGGTACGTCTTGCCGGTACCCGCCGGACCGATGCCGAAATTGACGTCGTGGCTACGAACCGCGCGCAGGTACGCGGTCTGATTGCGCCCGCGCCCGCGCACCACGCCGCGTCGAACCTTCACCGACTCGCCGTTGTCGGGTTCCGGCTCGAGGCACTCCTCGATCTCCGACGCTTGCAGGAAAAGGTGGACACGCTCGGCGGTGAGGGACTCTTCGCCGGTCGAGGCGTACAGCTTTCGGATGATCTCGCTGGCCGCCTTCACCGGAGTGGGTTCCCCCAGCACCTGGAACACGTTGCCCCGTGTGGTGATCTCCACTCCGAGCCGGTGCTCGAGCTGGCGCAGATGCTGATCGAGCGGACCGCACAGACTCGCGAGTCGCTCGTTGTCCGCGGGTTCCAGACGGACATCGGTTTCGGCGCGTGCTGGCGGCACGTTCAGCGCGTGACCTCGGCTATCGGTATGCGGTTCGAATTCAGAGTTCGAATCCCGACGTCGGCGTCCACGGTCAGACGACCGCGGGGGAGACGTCCATGAGCGCTCCACGCAGCGAATTCGGGAGCGCCTGCACGATTTCCACTTCGGCGAAGGTGCCGGTGAGGTCATGCGAGCCGGAGAAGTTCACCACGCGATTGTTCTCGGTGCGGCCGCGAAGCTCTCGCGGGTCCTTCTTCGACGGCCCCTCCACGAGGACCCGAGCCCGGCCGCCCACCATGGCCTCGGACACACCGCGCGCATGTTCCGAGATGCGTGCCTGAAGCCGAGCCAGTCGCTTGCGCTTCACCTCGAGCGACACGGGGTCGGGCAGCTCCGCGGCGGGAGTCCCGGGACGGGCGCTGTAGATGAACGAGAACGAGGTATCGAAACCGACCTCGTCGATGAGATCCATGGTCGCTTTGAAATCGGCATCGGTCTCGCCCGGAAATCCCACGATGAAATCCGACGACAGACTGAGATTCGGGCGCGCGGCACGGAGCCGCCGAACCTTCTCGACGTAGTCGCGGGCGGTGTAGCTGCGCTTCATCAGGGCGAGGATGCGATCGCTGCCGCTCTGCACCGGAAGGTGAAGGTGGCTCACCAGCTCCGGAACCTCCGCGTACACGTTGATGAGGCTGTCGGTGAGCTCGGCCGGATGCGAGGTCGTGTATCGAATCCTGTCGACTCCCTCTATAGCAGCGGCGTACGCGATGAGCAAGGCGAGATCGCACTCGCGCCCGTCGTGCATCTCCCCACGGTAGGCGTTCACGTTCTGCCCGAGGAAGGTGACCTCGCGCACGCCCTGTCCGGCGAGGTCCACGACTTCGGCAATCACGTCGTCGAAGGGCCGGCTGAATTCCTCCCCGCGGGTGTAGGGCACGACGCAGAACGAGCAGTACTTGCTGCACCCCTCCATCACCGACACGAACGCGGTCGGGCCCTCGGATCTCGGCGCGGGCAGCCGGTCGAATTTCTCGATTTCGGGGAACGAGACGTCAACCGCCGGTCTTCCGGGGCGCTGCGGGTCGATCATCTCCGGCAGGCGGTGCAGGGTCTGGGGTCCGTACACCACATCCACGTACGGCGCGCGTTCCCGGATCGCGGCGCCCTCCTGGCTCGCCACGCAGCCGCCCACCCCAATCACGAGGTCCGGACGCGCCGCCTTCCAGGCGCGCCAGCGCCCGATCTCCGAGAAGACCTTTTCGGCGGCCTTCTCCCGAACCGAGCAGGTGTTGACGAGCAACACGTCCGCATCCTCGGCCCTGTCGATACGCTCCAGACCGTGCGACGCCGCAAGCAGATCCGCGGTACGCGCGGAATCGTACTCGTTCATCTGGCAGCCGAAGGTCTTGATGTAGAGCTTGCGGGTCATGTCCGGAGATCAAGCGGGTTCACCGCTTCGTTCATGATCAAACGTACCGCAATCGTCCCGGACAAGTCGATGCCCGGGGGGTGTCCCGGCAGGGCTATTTCATGCTAGCTGCAAAGAGGTGACGGCATGACCGTGAGGTTGGGGTCTGGCTTTTTCGCAGCGCCTCGTCTATAAGGGGGATATGGCGGATGCGTTCGACAAGGCGCAGGTGGTGGTCGGCGAGGT
>JAJDUQ010000073.1 GCA_022826505.1 Gammaproteobacteria bacterium | reverse complement strand
GGTGGCATGCACTGGAGCGTTGATGGCGCCAACGCCATCATCGCCCTGCGATGCGCCATCACCAGCAACCGCTTCGACGACTACTGGGAGCGCCAAGCTGCAACATCATGACCTCATACCACAAATCTGACGTGCACCCCGCGATTTCCGACGACGCCTCGGCTTGCGCAGACGGGAAACTCGTTCTCGGAGGAATGACGCCGTGACCAGCGAAGGCCACACGTTGCGCGAGGTCGACTCGAGCCTCGGGCTCCCCAAGGGAAGCGCGTTCCGCGCATTCAAGCGTCATCGGCCGGCGCTCCGGGAGAATATCGACTTCATTGTCCTGTCGGCACATGGCGACGGCGCCGCGATCGAACGGCTTCGGGCGTCGGGACGCATCTATCGCTCCAGCATCAACGTGATCGTCCTGGCCGAGACCGGCTTCGAGCGGGTGCGAGCGGATCTCGAAGGGGAGTGATCTGCCGGCCCGTGCGGCTCCGACCACGATTCGCACACTGAACCTTGCAGTTCGACTCCCAATCTCTCACCGATTCGCGAAACGAGGGTACGGAGATATCCGCAGCCGTGAATCGGTGAACGATGGGGTCAGACTCGGGAGCCGCCGATTCCGATCCGCCCGATGCCCGGGAGCTTGATCGCGGGTCTGAGCGGATCGACGCCGAACACCAGTCCAAGCAAATTCAGCTCGATACCCTCCTCCACCCCGACCAGCACACCGGCCAGCCCGAACAGAGAAATCTGATATCCGCGTCCGCTCGGGGCTGCGGCGAGAAGCCGGCCCTCCTCGAGGTAGTCCTTGCCGATGGCGATCGCGGGAAGTTCGACGCCGAGCTCGGGCACCCGGCGTGCAATCCAGGCAGTGAACGTGTTGCTGTTGGGTCCTGGCCACAGCCGATACTCATGGGCGTAGGGGTAGGTGTCCACCGCTTCCAGAATCTTCGGGATGGCGCTCTTCGCGGCCGGACCTCGAAGCTCTTCCACGAGCCTGGGGGGCTGGCCGTACCAGAATCGATCCGGCAGATCCCGGGAAGAAACGACGACGTTGCCACCGCCTCGGCCCCGCCAGCCGAGCACCTGGTGGACTCGGTAGTGGGATGCGCCCTCCGTCTTGGTCGCCACCCAGGTATGCACCGCAAGCAGACCCCGCCAGTTGAAAGCGCGCGCAGCCCACACCGAGACGACCGCTTCGTGCGTCTCGCCCGGGACAGGCGCAATGCCCGCGCTCGACCGATCCGCAGTGCGCCAGTCCTGACCGAACCGCACCGTGCTGCCGGCCAGGGCAAGCACCGGACCAATCAGAAGAACAATCAGGACAAGCAGAAGTTTCCCGAATCTGTTCATGACCGTGCTCCGGACTGTTCGCCAGGCTTCCGATTCCGGACATGATCCTGTCCAGCTCGTCCGTCGTGGGACGTTCGGTCCGAGGTGTCCGACGAACCCGTCTTCTCGGGAGGAGCGATTGAAGTCGCCACCGAATCCGTTGCCGGCGCTGCGCCGAATACCGTGCCGGGGGGCACCATTCGGGTCCGATTCATGAGGCCGTCCCGCGCTCCCCTCCGAACGAAGTCTCAGCAACTTTCGCCACATTCGACATTGGCATCCGATCGTCCAACCGTTGTATCCGATAGCGGCGACGATGGTAGTATGTCCGGCGGCTGACACCGACTGCAGCCTGACAAGCCGGGCGACCGATGTCTCTCACTCCACTACGGACCAAAGAGGTTACTTTCATGAACAACAGAATTGCCAAGTGGGCCACCGCCGCCGGTGCCGTCGCGATACTGACGCTCAGTTCCGGGTGCGCCCGAATTCAGGACGTGGACTCTCTCCAGGCTCAGGTCGAGTCGCTCAAGGGTGAACTGATGTCCGCTCAGGAAGCAGCGGCAAGCGCCCGGGCAGAAGCGGAGGCAGCCCGTGCGGCGGCCGGAGACGCAGCCAGTGCAGCCGGCAGTGCCATGAACGCCGCGAACGACGCCCAGGCCAGTGGCGCCGCGAACGCCGAGAAGATCGATCGAATGTTCGAAAAGGTGATGATGAAGTAGCCGCCACCGCCTGCGGCCGGTCAATTGGCGGATTCGCCTTTGCCGGCTGCGGCGATAGTTGAACGGCTTGCCACCGCGACCGGGATTCCGTTTGCGGTGGCAAGCGCTTTTTCGATCCGGCCCCAATCCAGCACCATCGGCTCCCCGGATGCCGGAGTCGCAGCAACCAGCGACGAAACCACCTCGGTCATGCTCGGACGTTTCTTCTCCTCCGGGACCCCGACCTCCGGGTGCACTTCAAGATACAGATTGTCCCCCGCCCATCCCGCCTTGACGCCCTGATGCACGAGAGTGACGGGCGTTCCGGGTTTCACCAGCTCGTACAGTTCCACGATATGCTCCGGGTACATTCGGACGCATCCGTGGCTGACACGCATTCCGATGCTGAATGGCTTGTTGGTCCCATGGATGAGGTACTGGGGAAAGCCGAGATACAACGCATGTGATCCGAGTGGATTGTCGGGACCGGGACCGACCACCCGAGGCAGTGGATCGCCGCTCCGGGCGGCTTCCTCACGGATGGATTCGGGCGGATACCACGTGGGGGATGCCTTCTTCCTGACGATGCTGGTCTCTCCGAGCGGGGTCTCCCAGCCGACCCGACCGATGCTGATCGGCCATGTATGCACGACGGCCTCACCCTTCGGGTAGTAGTAGACCCGCATTTCCGCGACGTTGACCACCAGACCGGAACGTGGGGTCTCCGGGAGTACGAATCGCGACGGCAACCGGATGGCGGTGCCTTCTCCCGGAAGCCACACATCCACTCCCGGATTGGCAAGCCGAAGCTCCGCAAGCCCCATCCCGAATCGTCGCGCGATGTCGAGCAGGGTGTCCTCGTACCGTGCGATGTAAGTCATATTGCGTCCCACCACGGCATCTTCCGCAGCGGCCTGCCACACCCCGGAATAGACCGCAGCGGCGGATACCGGCATCGAGACGACAGCCGCGAGCAGCCAACCCGCGGCCAGTTGCCCTGCCCTTCGCCAAGAAGGGCCTGCACTTGAATTCGCGTTGGCCGCACGGGTCATGCGGGAAGGATAGCGACCAGCGACCCACGTCGTCCACGCGTTGCCCCTGGACCCCGGAGCACGGCTTCGACGCGACACTGCATTCCTCTCCCGCCTCTCTCCGGGGAGTATTGCAGCCCATACCCTCATGAGGAGAGCGCCGCCGCTCGTCGCCGTCAGCACGGTCAGCCCGCCCAGAGAAGCCACAGCGCAAGGAGGGCTCCGGAGCCCGCACGCATCGCGTGCACGATGTTGGGAGGGTTGTGGACCAGGTTGCCGGCTCCGGGCCGGTGCCAACCTCGATCTTCGCGGTACCACTCGCCGTCGCTCATCACGATGTAGACCTCTTCGGGCGGGTGCCGGTGGTCGATGTACCGCACGTGTGGCGCAACCAGACTGGCGCCGAACCACACGTCGCCACGCTGTTCCAGTCCAGCCGGCCCGACGATCTCCGCATTGGCGTGCCCGTCGTGGAACACCGCGCCGGCGGTTTCCGAGCCGGCACGCCGACGCCACCTCAACTCGGGCTCCAGCTCTTGAAACGCATCCGCGAGCGACGCAATTTCCGTTGTCGCTCTCGCATGTTCGAGCGCCGACGCCAAATGGCGATAC
The DNA here is from genome assembly GCA_022826505.1 of Gammaproteobacteria bacterium. Classification (GTDB taxonomy): domain Bacteria; phylum Pseudomonadota; class Gammaproteobacteria; order HK1; family HK1; genus HK1. The sequence goes on along the minus strand of JAJDUQ010000073.1, from coordinate 26,245 downwards.
GCCGGCGGCGGATCGAGCGTTCCCGGCGCGATGGTACCGACCGAGTTCCCGATGGCATCAAGAACGCGTGCGGCAACAGCGGCGGACGGAGTCCCTTCCTCGGCTCGAGCCGAGAGCACATCTCGCGCTGCGTCTAAAAATCGCACGAGAGCTTCGGGGCGCGTCACCATACTCGGTCTCCTCAAGGATCCAACCGCCCGCAGTTCCGACCGGCTCTCGCGGCAGACATCTCCGGCGGGATTCGAATCGGCGCGCGAAGAATGCCTCCCGGACCCGGCTTTCGACCCCACGTCGATTCAATGGTTCGATGCAGCCGAAGCCGTCAACCCTAGACCACGGTGCGACACGATGCGCCGAATCGGCCGGACCTCGCGTGGTCCGGCAGTGTCCACGTGCCGATGAGAGGTCGGCGAATCCGTTCCGCAAGAGGATATAGCGATTGACGCCCGGGCGTGAACATCCGATTGTTCGCATGCGTCACCCGAAGCATATCCGGGACGCCGCGCTCCGGGAACGCGATGTCGCCACCGCCTCCACCGCGGATGGGAACGAACGGGAACACCGGGCGTCGTACCTCCGCTTCCAGGCACGCTGCAAGGAGAGTGATGCATGCGACTCGAATCGACAACCGTAGCGGTGACCGGAGCGCAGCAGGGAATCGGTGCCGCCATTGCACGGGCGGCCGCGCGCGAAGGCGCGAACGTGGTGGTGAACTATCTCGACGACGAGCCGAGCGCCCGCTCGGTCGCGGCCGACATCGCGACGGCCGGAACGAAGGCGGTGCTCGTCCCGGGAAGCGTCACCGACCGGGATGCCGTGCGCCGCATTGTGGAAGCCGGCATGGATCTCGGCGGCACCCAAGGTCTCCGCGGCTTCGTCAACAACGCGGGAATCTTCCCGCGGGTCCCCTTTCTCGATTTGAGCGACGCGGACTGGGACGCGGTTCACGACGTCAACCTGAAGGGGACATTCCGCTGCACCCAGGCCGCCGCGAAGGCCATGATCACGCTCGGGGGTGAGGGCTCCATCGTCAATCTTGCATCGGTGGCAGCGTTTCGATGTTCGCCGAACGGAGCCCACTACGTCGCTTCCAAGGCGGGAGTCATCGGCCTGACACGGGCGACCGCCCTCGATCTCGCACCGCACCGAATTCGAGTCAACGCCATTGCGCCCGGGCTGACGGACACCGCACAACCGCGCTACGGAATGAGCGAGGAGGAACTCGCGGCCGCGGGCGCCCGAATTCCCCTCGGCCGCATCGCAACCGCGGAGGACATCGCCGCCCTCGCCGTCTTCCTGCTGTCACGCGAGTCGGCCCACGTCACCGGGCAGACCCTGCAGGTAAACGGCGGAGAATTCCTCTACTGACCAGGAGCCGCCGCGCGCCGGCGGTGGAGTGCCCACAGCACCGATTCGAACATGCACGGTGCGGGAGGGCCGGCCACGATACCTCGCCCACTCCCGGCTGCGGGCGCGAATCGGTGAGACGTTGCGGCGGCAGTCGGGCCCGCGACTTTCCTACCGCGAATTCCTCTCCGGTTCATCGTGATAGACATCGGGCGTGAATCGAGGAGTGCACAGGCAGTAGAAGATCAGGTCGGCGTCGGCACGCATCATCCCGGGACTCGTCCCTCGTCGAACGCGACCGAGGCGGAGGAGCATCTGCCGGTCGGGACGCGGAACGCCCCGGTTCAGGACAGGTCGATGGCGTACTGCTTGAGATCGTCGAGCGAGACGATCTCGAGCGTCGCCGCATGGGTCGCGCGCAGCACCACCCGCGGCGGGGCGCCGGCGTCCAGCGCTTCCTGCCAGCGCGCCGCGCACAGGCACCACTGATCGCCGGGACGCAACCCCGGAAACCCGAACTCTTCCCGCGGCGTGGACAAGTCGTTGCCGCGCGAGCGCGAGAACTCGAGGAACTCCCTGGTCACGCGGGTGCATACGGTATGGCGGCCGATATCCTCGTCCGAGGTATTGCAGCAGCCATCGCGAAAGAAGCCGGTCTTCGGATCGTCCGAACAGGATTCGAGCGGTTCGCCGAACACGTTCCTCGCCAGGTCCATCGTCACCTCCCGTCCCTTGGACACCATCGCGGGGCGCAGCGTACCAAATCACCGGCGTCGATCCGCGACGGCAACCCGATTCATGCCGGAGTCACCACGCGACGCACCTGGCGCGCGAGATGACGGTGCCGGACCTGCGCACCGGGCGCGAGAGGGCCGGATCAGACGCCCCGCCCGACCTTGCGAAGCGCCAGACCGGCGGCAAGGTACATAACGATGTACACGATCAGCCGGTACACCACCGCCGATCCCGGCGGAATGCAGATGAAGCTCATGCCGGTCAGACCCCGCCGGCCGATTTCGTGAGCGATGCGGATCGTCTCGTAATCCGTCATGCCCATGGGTTCGGCCAGCTCGCCCAGGATGTCGCCGGGCGCGGGTCCGGCGCCTCCGATGCAATCCATGTCGAAGTGAACGTACACGCCCTTCGTCCCGTTCCACGCATGATCGAGCTCCCCGACCAGGCCTTCGATACCGAGGCTCGTGCGCAGTTCCCAAGCACTGATGAAGCGCGCACCTTCGCGCAGGTAACGACGCACGATGTCCTTGTCCTCCAGCATGCCCCGCTCGCCGATCTCGACCAGGTGCCGCGGGTGCATGTTGTCGAGAAACTCGTACATCTTGTGCTTCCAGGACGAAGAGCCCGCGATGCGCGGGTCCCCGGTGAGCGGGTCGAGCCTGCGAGCGTCCCAGTGGGTGTCCAGGCTCACGCAACCCACGGAGCCGTCGACGTGCTCGGCGCAGGGTTTGGCGATGGCGAAGCTGCCGCAGGGGCTGTTCTGCCCGATGACCACCGGGACCGCGCCGGCGCGCAACGCGTCATTGACCTTGGCCTCGACCGCGGCCTGGGCCGCGAGCACATTCTCCGCGGTCTGCTCATGCATCACCCGTTCGGGGATGTCGGCGTCGCCGTAGTCCACCATGCGCAGGTGCTCGAATACATCGAGGTCGAAGTCCTGGATGTACCCCGAGGGGTAGCGCGCCGACTGCTGGCGCACCCGCTTGGGCGCCTCGATCCAGTCCTCCATCGGCACCCCCGCGTAGAGACCCCTGGACGCGGCGACGTACGGAGCGCCGATGACGACCACATCCGCTCCTTCGAGATCCTCCGGCCCCCGGGCGATGTCACGCGCCATGAACGACGGCGTCTCCGGCGCGACCAGCGGCCACTCGTGCCGGGCCGCAAAGCTGGTGGCGATGAACTCCTCCCAGGTCGGGTAGTTGGCTACGCTCATTGCAGAGACTCCTCTTGCACGCGCTCGGGTCGAGCGAATCGTCAGCGTCGGGGGACTGATGCGAGCGCCTTGCGGATCCGCGCGGCGATGAGCTCGCCGGTGCGGGCATTGGCTTCTTCGGTGAGCCCCGCGATGTGCGGCGTCAGGTAGAGGTTGGGGACTTCCGCGAGTCGGGAGCGGGCCGGGAGCGGCTCGTCCTCGAAGACATCGAGGGCGGCGGCGTCGAGCTTTCCGGCGCGGAGCGCCTGCCCCATCGCCGTCTCGTCCAGCACGCCGCCACGCGCGGTGTTGACGATGCAGGCACCGGGCTTCATCGCGGCAATTTCGGCTTTGCCGATCAGATGCCGAGTCGCGTCGGTGAGAGGCACATGCAGGGTCACCACGTCGCACGCGCCGAGCAATCCACGGAGGTCGTCGAAGCGGCGAACTTCCGGCGTGCGCCAGGCGGGGTCGGCGGCGGGGAGCATCGGGTCGAACGCGGCGACGCGGATCTCCAGCGCCGCGGCGCGTTTCGCGACCGCACGTCCGATGGCGCCGAACCCGACGATACCGAGTGTCTTGCCACTCGCCTCGCGTCCGATGAGGTCGGTTCGCGGCCATTCTCCGGCGAGTACCCGATCAGTGGAACGGTATGCGCCGCGCAGCATCAACAGCGTGGCGGCGACCACGTACTCGGCGACCGCGGTCACGTTCGCGCCGGTAGCAGGGTGAACCGACACGCCGCGCGCGGCACACGCTTCGAGGTCGATGTTGTCGAGGCCGACCCCGAGCCGACCCACGGCCACGAGCCGCGGTGCCTGTGCGAGCAGGCCGGCGTCGACCCGGGTGCGGTTGCGGACGATCAGCGCACGGGCGGAGCCGAGTCGACCGGCGATGTCCGCGGCGTCCGCGTGGAGGTCGGGGTCGTAGTGGACATCGAAGTCGCAGCACAGGGAATCCACCGCAGCGGTGTCCATGAACTCCGTAATGAGGATGTCGGTCATCGGTCGCCTGTACGTCTCGGGTTGGGCAGGATGACGAACGATCGTTCATCCCTTCCGGATTCGCGCCCGCGTCGTCATGACGGCGCCGACGTGACCTGCCGCATCGGCGCCTTCGCCGCGAAGGCTGCTTGCCCGACGGGGAGCGGGGGCATCCCGAACGTCCGGGCCGAACCCCGCGTGGCCGGAACTCCGGACCTGCGAGCCGCGCGCGATTTTCGCGGATGCGCCGGTCGATGTACATTCGCCGGCCTGTCCTGAAGGAAGGCACGAACCGAGTGGCCTCTTCTGCGAAGCTCGACGTCAGAATCTGGCGCGGCGGCAACGCCGGGGCGTTCGCCGACTACGAGGTGCCGGCGACGGAGAACCAGACGGTGCTGGACGTGGTCACGTGGGTGCAGCGGCATCTCGAACCCGCGCTCGCGTACCGATTCGCGTGCCGGGTGGGTGTGTGCGGTTCGTGCGCCATGACCGTCAACGGACGAGCGCGATGGACTTGCCGCAGCCATGTGAACGATGTGTCCGACGACGGGCAACTCGTCATCGAGCCATTGCGCAACCTGCCTCGCATCAAGGATCTGGTCTGCGACCTGGCACCGTTCTTCGACAAGTGGGGACGTGCCGGCGGACGCTTCGACGGCGCGCAGTCGCGGCGCGAACCGATGCCCGCGGTCGACCCCGCCACGGATGCGCGGCGCACCGTGGACGCGGGCATCGAGTGCATCAACTGCGCGGTCTGCTACAGCGCCTGCGACGTGGTGGGCTGGCGCCCGGACTATCTCGGTCCGGCCGCGCTCAACCGAGCCTGGACGCTGATCAACGACGAACGCCACGTCGGGACCCGCGAAGTGCTCGACAAGGTGGCGGCGGGCGGCGGCTGCACTGTCTGCCACTCGCACGGAAGCTGCACCGAGCACTGCCCGGTGGGGATCAGCCCCACCGCGGCCATCGCGGGACTCAAGCGCCGGAGCTTCGCTCGCTGGTTGCGCAGGGGGGGCGAATGACCTTGTCCGTTCCGCCCGCGGACTCGCGGGTTCCAGCCAAGGGGTGGGGTCCGGCGGTCGGGCTCGGCCGACGAGAACCACCGCGGCGACCGGCGCGGAGACTGGCGTGAGCGAAGCCGCGCTCTTCGTGCTGCAGCGCCTGTCGGCCAAGCTGCTCGCTCCGCTCGTCATCGTGCATCTGGCGCTGATTCTCTACGCGGTGCACGGGGGACTGAGCGCGGCGGAGATACTCGGCCGGACGCAGGGCAGCGTGGCATGGGCCCTGTTCTACGGGTTGTTCGTGATTGCGGTCGCGATCCACGCTCCAATCGGCGTACGCAACATCGTGCACGAGTGGACACGGTGGCGAGGACGCAGCCTCGACGTCGCGAGTGTGGTGCTCGCTTTGGCCCTGCTCGCGCTCGGGTTGCGCGCGGTGGCGGCGGTGGTCGGATGAGACCCGCCGCGGCATCAAGGCGCGGGGCCGGATACCGGGCGTTCCTCGCGCATCGGATCTCGGGACTCGCTCTGGCGCTGTTCCTTCCCGCGCACTTTCTCACCCTGGGTCTCGCGCTCGAAGGCGCGGAGGCGCTCGACCGCTTCCTCGCCTTCGCCGAGCTTCCGCTGGTCAAGGCGGCCGAGTGGGGGCTGGTAGTCTTCCTCGCGGTCCATCTGGCGCTGGGTGCACGGCTCCTGGTGCTGGAGCTCGGCCCGTGGCGCGGCATGCGTACCGCGTGGCTCGGGTGGGCGGCCGGGGTCGCAGTCGTCACCGGCCTCGCGTTTCTGGTGGTTGCGTGACGTGCACATCGAACGCCACCGCACCGACATCCTGATTCTCGGCTCCGGCGGGGCGGGGCTGCTCGCCGCCCTGCATGCGAAGCAGACCCATCCGGACGCCGAGGTCACGGTGGCGGTCAAGGGGTTGCTCGGCAAGTCCGGGTGCACCCGCATGGTGCAGGGAGGCTACAACGTCGCGATCGCCCCGGAAGACTCCGTCGAGCGCCACTTCATGGACACCATCGTCGGCGGCAAGTGGCTGCCGCGGCAGGATCTCGCGTGGAAGCTGGTCGAGTGCGCGGTGGAGCGCATCCAGGAGCTGGAGAACGAGATCGGCTGCTTCTTCGACCGCAACCCCGACGGCACCATCCACCAGAAGGCGTTCGCGGGACAGAGCTTCGACCGCACCGTGCACAAGGGCGACCTGACCGGCATCGAGATCATCAACCGGGTGATGGAGCAGGTGCTGGCGCTCGACGTGCGCCGGCTCGAGGAGCACCGTGCCATCGAGCTCATCCCCGCCCGCGATGGCTCCGGAATCGCGGGTGTGCTGCTGATCGACGTGCGCACCGGCGCGTACCGCTTCGTCGCCGCGAAGACGGTGCTGCTCGCCACCGGCGCCGGTCCCACCATGTACCTCTACCACACCCCTTCGGGCGACAAGTCCTGCGACGGGCTGGCGATGGCACTGCGTGCGGGTCTGACGCTCCGCGACATGGAGATGGTGCAGTTCCACCCGACCGGGCTGCTCGCGGGTCCCGACACCCGCATGACCGGCACGGTGCTCGAAGAGGGTCTGCGCGGGGCCGGTGGGTTTCTGCTGAACGGCGATGGCGAGCGCTTCATGCAGCGCTTCGACCCGGCCGCGGAGCGCGCGACCCGGGATCTCGTGAGCCGCGCCATCTACTCGGAGATGCGCGACGGGCGCACCACCCCGATGGGCGGCGTGTACATCGAGATGGGCCACCTCGGTCCGGCGAACGTGGCGAAGCGGTTCCCCGGCATGGTCAAGCGCTGCGCGGACTGCGGCTTCGACCTGGCCGGCGGACGGGTGGAGGTCGTCCCCACCGCGCACTACATGATGGGCGGGGTCGAGTTCGAAGCGGACGGCACGACGGCGCTCCCCGGCCTGTACGCGGCGGGCGAGGACTGCGGAGGGGTGCACGGTGCGAACCGCCTCGGCGGCAACGGGGTGGCGAACTCGACCGTTTACGGGGGCATCGCCGGGGAGGCGATGGCGCGGGTGGTGCGGTCGGTCGCAACGTGGGCCGACCCGGACGAGGCCGTCCTGGACGCGGGGGCGGCCCGGGCCGAGCGCCCGTTTTCCCTGCCTCGAGGCGACCTCGGAGACCTGCGCGAACGGCTCTGGCGCACGATGTGGGATGACATCGGCGTGCTCCGCACCCGCGAGGGTATCGAGCAGGGTCTGGGACGACTCGATTCGTACGCGGAGGAACTGCTGGCCACGGGGCTGGCCGACGGCGACCGGGCGTTCAACCTCACCTGGCACGACTGGTTGAACCTCGAGAGCCTGATCGAGATCAGCCGTGTCATCGCCCGCGCCGCCCTGGCCCGCGAGGATTCGCGCGGCGCCCACTTCCGCGAGGACTTCCCCGACACCGGCGATCTCGATACCACCCGCTACGTTCGGGTCTCGCGCCGCGACGACGGCCTGCACCTCGAAACCGCCCCGGTCGAGTTCTCCATCGTGCGACCGGGCGAGTCGCTCATCGACGACGAGGCGGGGGCGCCACCGGCGGCGGCGTGAACGCGCACCCGTACACCGTACAGCCGAAAGCGGGTATCGAGAGACAGGAGACGTTGCCGAGATTGTGATGTCAGTCGGCGCCACGATTCGACGTTTGCGCAGCGCCACCGGTGATTCCAAGCCCTTTGAGCAGTCCCGACGTGCGGGCCTGTTCCTTCTCGACGGCGAGCAGACGATCTTCGAGTCGATGCTGTCTCCGAATGACGAGTCCGGCCAGTGCGACGCCGACGGCTACGATCGCGATGATTTCGGGGGTCATCCAGGCCATGGACGCAGCCTCATTGCCGTTATTCCAACTCCTGCACGCGACCATCCCTCGTCTTGCGCTGTATCTGTCGCCGCGCGTACCGGCTACCGCGCCACTCGCACCCGGCATGCACTCTTTTCCTCGGAAAGTGCACTCTATCCCCCCCCGCGCGGAGGAATCCATCGCAGCCAGTCGCATCCCCTGTAGGCACGGCTGCCGTCTCGGTGTAGGCGGCGGCTGGCCATGAGATGGGCTCCCGGCCTCACGCCCGTCGTCGCCGCGACGCCGTCCGGTCCGGTAAGCTACGCTCGCTCCAGACGGTGTCTGGCCAGCGTTCGCATTCATGTGCCAGCGGCCCGCGGAAGGCCTGGCGCGGCGAGCGAAATCGCACCGCCGGCAGCGGCGGAAGGACAATCCGAATGATCGCCTACCGATCCATCGAGCAGGCCGCGTACGACGTGATGTGCAAGGCGGCCATCGACATCCCCGACGACTACCTCGGCGGAATCAAGGGCATGGTGCAGCGCGAGGAGGGGACTCTCTCGTGCTTCGTGCTCAAATCCATGGTCGACAACTGGGAGGCGGCGAGCACCGACCGGCGCCCCATGTGCGCGGACACGGGCCTGCCCCGCTACTACGTCAAGGTGGGCAACGAGGCCCGCATCGGCGGCGGGTTCGTCGGCGTGGAGCGGGCTCTGCGATCCGCCACCGCCCGCGCGACCCACGACGTTCCGCTTCGGCCCAATCGCGTGCACCCGCTGTGGCGCACCGACCACAACAACAACGTCGGCATCAACGCGCCGGAAATCGAGTGGAGCTTCGAGCCGGATGCGGACTGGATCGAAATCACCACCGTGCACAAGGGCGGCCTGTTCGGCACCGACTACCGGATGCTCTTTCCCGGTGACGGGATCGACGGCATCAAGCGGTTCTACCTCGATACGCTCGTGGCCTTCGGCAAGCGCGGACTCGCCTGCCAGCCGGCAATCGTGGGCGTGGGACTCGGCGGCTCCAAGGACGTCTCGATGGTGCTCGGCAAGCAGGCCGCGTGCCTGCGCACCGTCGGGGATCGGCACCCGGACCCGCGGATCGCGGCGTTGGAGCTCGAGCTCAAGGAACTCGGCAACGGCATCGGGATGGGAGCGATGGGCTTCGTCGGCTCGTCCATGGTCGTGGACTGCCACATCGAAGTCGGCCACACCCACACCGGCGGGATGCCGATGAGCGTGCACACGTTCTGCCTGTCCTCGCGCCGCGCGACGGCGAGGGTGGTGGCGGACGGCTCGATCGAGCTGCGCACGGACCCACGGTGGTTCACCCCCCACATGCGGCGGGAGACGGTTGAATGGTCAAGCGACACGGAGAGCTCGCGGAAATCGGTCTGAAGCTCCCGGCCGAGCCGGAGGATCTCGCGAAGCTCGAGCCCGGCAACGTCGTCTATCTGGACGGAGCCGTGTACACCGCCCGCGAGGGCGTGTACCGCAAGGTGCTCGAAGAAGGCACCCCACTCCCCCACGATCTGGCGCGGGTGAGCAACACCAACTTCCATTGCTCTCCCGCCGCGGCCCGCGAGCCCGACGGGACGTTCAACGTCGGCGGGGTCACCGCGACCGCGAGCTTCCGGTTCTCCAAGTGGATGCCGCGCTGGTTCGAGGTGTCCGGCGCGAAGGTGGTCATCGGCAAGGGGGGCATGAGCGGCGAGGACTACCGCGCGCACTTCGTCCCGGCCGGTGCGGTGTACCTCACCACCGTCGGCTACGGTACCGGCGCGCTGCTCGGACGCGGGATCAGGCGGGTGCGCGACGTGCACTGGCTCGAAGAGCTCGGCATCGCCCAGGCGATGTGGGTATTCGAGGTGGAGCGCTTCGGCCCCTTCCTGGTCGACAGCGACCTCGAGGGCAACAGCCTGTTCGAGGAACAGGGCCGCCTCGTCAACGAGAACCTGGATCGCGTCTACGCAGGCCTCCGCCCCCCGGCCCTTCGACGATACGGGGAGACCGACGATCGCGAGGAGGAGCTGATCTGAAGTCGCCCCGTCCGCGTGAGCGGGAACTCGCTTCTCGCCGCGCCCGGTCGCCATCGGCGGGGAACATTCCCCTCCCCCGAACCCTCCCACACCACGGAGACAGACGATGCCCGAACCACTCACGGTCGCGCCCCGCAAGCCGAACGCGACGTTTCTCAACTTCCCGCTCCACCTGGACCTCGACGACTTCGACGCACACGTCGCCATCCTGGGGTTGCCCTACGGCGATCCCTACACCATCGACGAGGTGACGAACGATCAGACCAACGCGCCCACCGCGGTCCGGGTGGCGTCGGCCCGCATCACGCAGCACCTCAACCGGTACGACTTCGACATCGGCGGACCGCTGCTCGACGGGCGCGACATCCGTGTCGTCGACTGCGGCGACGTTCCCGGCGATGCCCGCGACCTCGGGGCCCACTACCGCAAGGCGGAGGCGGCCGCGAGGAAGATTATCGACGCCGGCGCGCTGCTCGTCAGCATCGGCGGGGATCACGGGGTGCCGATTCCGGTGTTTCGTGCATGCGAGAACCACGGCCCCGTCACCCTGGTGCACGTGGACGCACACCTCGACTGGCGCGACGAGGTGCGGGGGGTGCGCGAGGGCTACTCGAACCCGATTCGACGCGCGGCGGAGATGCCCTGGTTCGACCGGATCTACCAAATCGGCATTCGGGGGCAGGGTAGCGCGCGGCAGCAGGAGTACGACGACGCGGTCGCCTACGGGGCCGAGATCGTCACGTCGTTCGACGTACTGGAGCACGGAATCCAGCCGGTTCTCGACCGCATCCCGGATGGCGGCACCTGTTACCTGAGCATCGACGCCGACGGCGTCGACCCCACCGTGATGCCTGCGGTCAACGCCCCCGCACCCGGCGGTCTGCTCTACCATCACGTGCGGGCGCTCATCCACGGCGTGGTGAACAAGGGGCGGGTGCTGGGGATGGACATCGTCGAGATCACCCCGGCCCGCGACGTGAACGAGATCACGTCGATCGTTGCCGGCCGGTTCATCCAGAACCTGATCGGGGCGGCGGTGCGGGCGGACTACTTCGAGGACTGACAGCGGCGTTGCGGGGAGGCCGCACCGAAGCCTTCCATCTGACATGATTGCAGCACAGCCGGGCGAGCGGTCCTCGTCAGCTCGCGGTGGAGGACCACCGGGAACGGAAGGTGGCCGGCAGTCGGACGACACCGGAAGGAACCGCGAGATGGCGTTGTTCATCGGTCTGATGTCCGGAACGAGCATGGATGCGGTGGATGCCGCGCTCGTGGCGTTCGCGGCCGGCGGCGCCACGACCGTCGCCACGCACACCGCCTCCATGCCCGAGGACCTGAGGCGCGAGCTTCACGCCTTGTCGCAGGAACCGTCGGGCGCCGCGATCCGCTTCTGGAACGCCGATGCGCAGATCGGAGCGTTGTTCGCGAGCACCGCGCTCGAGTTGCTCGCCCTTGCCGGGGTGGAGGCTGGAGACGTCACGGCAATCGGCAGCCACGGCCAGACGGTGTACCACGCCCCCGACGCAACGCCGCCGCTCACGGTGCAGATCGGCGATCCGAGCATCATCGCGGAGCGCACCGGCATCACCACGGTGGCGGACTTCAGGCGTCGCGACATCGCGGCCGGCGGCGAGGGGGCGCCGCTGGCCCCGGCGTTTCACCGGGCCGTGTTCTCCGCCGCCGGGGTCGAGCGCGCCATTCTCAACCTGGGAGGCATCGCCAACCTGTCGATGCTGCCCGCGGACCTGGACCGTCCACCGCTCGGCTTCGACACCGGTCCCGCGAACACCCTTCTCGATGCCTGGGTGCGCGATCGGTTCGGGACCGACATGGACCACGACGCCGCCCTGGCCCGGGATGGCCGGGTGATTCCGTCCCTTCTCTCGACGCTGATGGCCGAGCCGTACTTCGACCGGACGCCGCCGAAGAGCACCGGGCGAGAGCTGTTCAATCAGGCATGGATTGACGACCGCCTCATCGCCTGCGCGGATGCGGAGCCACGCGACGTGCTGCGTACGCTGTACGATCTGACGGTGGAGACGGCGGTGGCGGCGATCGAGCGGTTCGCGCCGCGAACCCAGGAGCTTTACCTGTGCGGGGGAGGCGCTCGCAATCCACTCATCGCCACGCGCCTTGCGGAACGGGCCGCGCCGATGCGCGTCGATTCGACACGGAGGCTCGGCATCCATCCCGACTGGGTCGAAGCGGCCGCGTTCGCGTGGCTCGCGATGCGCACCCTCGCGGGGGAGGCCGGAAACGCGCCGGCCGTGACTGGCGCAGGCAGAGAGGCGGTGTTGGGAGGCATCTATCCCGCGTGAGCGTGGCAACGCGGTTCGAACGGAACTCGCGAAGGACCCGGATCGACATCACGCAGCCTCAGCGCGAGAGGATGACCGGAGACGACGGTCTCTCCCGGGCCAGGCCCTGGAGTGCGAGGCGGTCCTGCTTCAGATCGAGAACGACATCCCGCAGCCGCAGGTCGTACTGGCGTTGGGATTGCTGATCACGAACCGAGAGCCCTGCAGGTCCTCCTTGTAGTCGATCTCGGAACCCATCAGATACTGGAAGCTCATCGGGTCGACGAGCAGTTTCGCGCTCTCGCGCTCGATGACGATGTCGTCGTCGCCGGCCGCGTCTTCGAAGTTGAATCCGTACTGGAACCCCGAGCAACCGCCGCCCTCGATGTAGACGCGAAGGAGGGGACTGGTGCGGCCCTGGCGCAGAATGAGTTCGCCGACCTTGCGCGCCGCCTTCTCCGAGAAGGCAACCGCGGAAGTGAAGTCAGGATCCGACATGTCGCTTGCCTCGCCAGCGTGGTTGGGCGAAGCATGGGGGCTGCGGCGGCGCAAATCAATATTCCTTCCGGCGACCTCCACGCAAACCGGGGGACCGGACCGGGCTTCCAATTTGTGTATCGAACACGCCTTCGCCTATGGTCCGACCTGGTCAAACCAGGAACGCTCGCCGTGGAATCCGTTGTCACGCTCGGCGTCGCCCAGGCACGGCTTGGCGGACCGACACTGGTATCGCGGGACCCGAACATCGCCCGAAACGGTGTCTCCACGATGGTCGCCTGATCCGGACATGAACTCCATCTTGAATCTTGTGCCGATGGGAAGCGACCGGGTGCGGCGGGCCGCGTTGCTGGTCGGAGTCCTGTGCCTGCTCGCGGCCGGCTACATGTTCGCGATGCGCACGATGAGCGACCGCGCCGGTCCGGACGTCTTCCCGCCCATTTCCATTTCCACCATCGACGGGCGGAGCTTCGACGCCGAGGCGGTGCGGGGCCGCCCCCTGCTCGTCACCTTCTGGTCCACCACGTGCCTGATCTGCCTGCACGAGATGCCGGATCTGGAATCACTCTACCGCCGGCTCTCGCCCCGTGGATTCGAGATCATCGCGGTGTCGATGCCGTGGGATCCGCCCGACGAGGTCGTCAGGCTCGCCCGGGCGCGGGCACTCCCCTACCCCGTCGCCCTCGACGTGACCGGCGCCGTCGCGCGCGCGTTCGGCGACGTCTCGGTGACTCCGACTCACGTCCTCATTGGTCCCGGCGGGGAGGTGGCGTTCCACCGTACCGGTGCGCTCGACTTCGCCGCGCTCGAAGGGCGACTGCAGTCGATGTTCTGACGCGGGAGGCCGGCGCGCGTGCTCTGGGTCAAGGCGTTTCACGTCATCTTCGTCGTGGCATGGTTCGCAGGGCTGCTGTACCTGCCGCGCCTGTTCGTCTACCACGCCCAGACCGACGACGCGGCCGGCGACGAACGCTTCAAGGTGATGGAGCGCAAGCTCTTCATGATCATGACCGCGGGCGGAGTCGGAGCGCTCGTCTTCGGTCTGTGGCTGGTCACCGACTACGCCTGGGCCGCGTTCGCGGCAAGCGGATGGTTTCGCGTGAAGCTCGTTCTGGCCGGAGTGCTCGCCCTGTATCACGTCTGGTGCGGTAAACTCGTCAACGATTTCCTGGTGGGCCGGAATCGGCATGGGCACCGCTTCTACCGCCTGTTCAACGAAGTGCCGGCGCTGATCCTGATCGCGGTGGTCATCCTCGTGGTCGTCAAGCCGTCCATGGGTGGGCTCGATGGATAGAACAGTTCAATGCGTGGTGCTGAAGCGCGAGGCGGAAGGTCTCGACGAGCCGCCGCATCCCGGCGAACTGGGGCAACGAATCTTCGATCACGTGTCCCGTGAAGGCTGGACCGAGTGGCTTCAGCGCCTGCAGATGATCATCAACGAGAACCAGCTCAACACCGCCGACCCGGCGAGTATCCATCTCATCGAGCAGCATATGCGCGGCTTCCTCTTCGGCGAGGGCGAACTCGGAGGTCTTCCGGCCGGATTCCGCACCGGCCGCGCCAAGAAGTAGCGCCCGGTCAGCTCGCGACCACCACCGCGAGAGACGGAGCGACGACCACCCGGATGGCCTCCTGCGCACGGCGCAGCGACGCCTCCACATCCGCGGGGCATTCGCCGAGCGCGAAGACGAAGCCGAGGTAGGTCCCGCCCTCGGGGAGCGGGACGAGTTCGTATCCCTCCCGCACCGTGATCGACACCTCCCGAACTCCGGGGATACGGCCCGCCGCCATCACCCCCTCGACGCGACGCAGGGTGCCCGCGCCCGGCGTCGGAATCATCAGCACTCCGGCCGCCCCGCCACCCTCGTGGAACAGGGCATGCGGAACACCGGGGGTGCGGCCGAGGGCCCTCTGCAGCACGAGATGCTCGAGGCTCGTTCCCGACCCGAAGGTAAACAGCCGCGCGCAGTCGCCGCCGATGGTGCGTCCGGCGATCTCGATAATCCACGCGTCGCCGTCGTGGATGCGCAGCTCCGCGTGCACGGGCCCCTCGGTCAGCCCGTAGGCGGCGCACCCTTCGCGCACCCGCTCGACCGCCAGCGACAGAACCGACGACGCAAGCCTCGACGGCGTCACGTAGATGGTTTCTTCGAAGAAGGGGCCGTCAAGCGGGTCCGGCTTGTCGAAGATGGCGAGCACGGAGAGATTTCCGCCCGCCAGCATGCCTTCGAGCGCGATCTCCGGTCCCGGCACGAACGACTCGACGAGCAGGGTGTGACCTTCCTCGTCGCCGGACAGAGGACTCTCGGAGACACGGGTCAAGGAGGCGTCCGAGACGTGGTCCCCGGAACCGACGGCGACGCCCTCGACGGCAACACCGGAGCCGCAGTCAAAGATATCGTCGAAATCGCGATCCGGGACGCCGGCCGCGGCGGCGACGATAGCGCCGGCGCGGCGGCATGCGTCCTTCAAGTCACCGGGGTCGTCGGCGCGAATCACCCCGCGGCTCGCGGAAAGCGCGAGCGGTTTCACGACGCAAGGAAATTCGACGCCGGCGAGTTGGGGACCAAGGGCACGGCGCAGGTCCACCCGCCGCATCGGCGGGACGGGAAGTCCCGCTGCCGTGAGCGCCGCACGGGCCAGATCCTTGCGCCGAGTGGTTCGGGCCGCGGACGGAGCGTTGTGTGCGAGCCCGATGGCGGCGGCGGCCCGGTTCGCGATTTCCACCGTGGCGTCGTCGGTGGCGACGACCCCCGCGATGGGCCGCTCGCGATGAGCGCGGATGACGTGCGCGATGACCGCCTCGGTGTCCGCGAGTTCGACCTGAAGCCCATCCCGCATGCCGGGGACCAGCGAGTGCTCCCCTTCGCTCGCGACGAGCATTTCGATTCCCAGTTCGCGAGCCGCCTCCAGATAGGCGTGGATCCGGTAGCTGCCGGGCGGGGTAATCAGCAGGACCCGGGCTGCGGAGTCCTGCTTCGGATCGGGAATCGGCGGGGTCCTCAGCCGCAGCCTCCTCCGCCTGCCATGCCGCACGCACCGCAGGTCCCGGCGCCGCCCGTCGCCTGGAACACGTTGTTGAACACGAAGGTCGAGCCGGTGTCGCGGGTCACGAAATCGATCTCGGCCCCTCGGAGATAGTTGAGCGCCACCGCGTCGACATAGACGCGATATCCGTCGCCTTCGTAGACCCGGTCGTAGTCGCTGCGCCGGTCGGTGAACGTCATGCCGTAGGTCATGCCCGAGCAACCGCCGCCGGCCACGTAGATTCGGATCGCCTCGATGTCGTCGTCTTCCACATCGGAAATGAGGCGCTGAAACTGTTCGCCCGCGACCGAGCTGACCTTGATGTCGTTCTCGGAAAGAGTGCTGACGTATTCCATCTGCGTCTCCTGCTGATTCGGTGGATGCCCCGGGTGTCGTCGCCGCGACTGCCGGCGTCGTGCCGACATCCTGCAACGATCAGATTTCGACCATCTCGAAATCTTCCTTGCGCGCCCCGCAATCGGGACAGACCCAATTCGGGGGGACGTCTTCCCACTTCGTTCCGGGGGCGATCCCTTCCTCCGGCAGGCCATCCGCTTCGTTGTAGACGAATCCGCAGATGACACACATGTAGGATTTCATCGGTGCTTCTCCTCCCGTGGGCGCGCAGTTCGACAGGGCCCGAAATTCTCGCACGATCCCCGATGGAGGTGTACCGGCGCCCGGATGCGTTACCCTTCGCGCATCCCGCCCCAGGCGTTCCTCGAAACCGTCACGACCATTCTTCTCGTCCGCACGGAGGCCGACATGACGAACTCATCGCGAGAATTCGAACGTGCACGACAGTGCATTCCCGGCGGGGTCAACTCTCCGGTCCGTGCCTTTCGGGCGGTGGGCGGCACCCCGGTCTTCATCGAACGAGCGGAAGGTGCGCTGCTGTTCGACATCGACGGCAAGCGTTTCGTCGACTACGTCGGCACCTGGGGACCGGCGGTGGTCGGCCACGCCCACCCACGAGTGGTGGAGGCGGTGCGCGAAGCGGCGGCTCGCGGCTTGAGCTTCGGCGCTCCGACGGTGCTCGAAACGGAGATGGCGGAACGGGTGTGCGGGCTCGTTCCCTCGATGGACAAGGTGCGCATGGTGAGCTCCGGCACCGAGGCGGGACTGAGCGCAATCCGGCTCGCCCGGGGATTCACCGGCCGGGACGCCATCGTGAAGTTCGAGGGGTGCTACCACGGACACGCGGATTCTCTGCTGGTCAAGGCGGGTTCGGGCGCACTCACTTTCGGAGTGCCGACGTCCCCCGGCGTTCCGGCCGGACTCGCCGAGCACACGCTGACCTTGAGCTTCAACGACGCCGCCGGTGTGCGCGAGGCATTCACCCGGTTCGGGGATCGGATCGCCGCGACAATCGTCGAGCCGATCGCGGGCAACATGAACTGCGTGCCGCCGGTGCCGGGCTTCCTGGAAACGCTGCGCGAGTGCTGCGACGAGTACGGCGCGGTGCTCATCTTCGACGAGGTGATGACCGGCTTCCGGGTCGCGCCGGGCGGCGCTCAGTCGCTGTACGGCATACGCCCCGATCTCACCATCCTGGGCAAGGTCATCGGCGGCGGCATGCCGGTGGGCGCGTTCGGGGGCCGATGCGAGATCATGGACCACATCGCTCCGGACGGACCCGTGTATCAGGCCGGCACTCTTTCCGGGAACCCGATCGCCATGACCGCCGGCCTGACGACTCTCGAGATCCTCTCCGAGGACGGGTTCCACGACCGCCTTTCGGCGACGACGGCGCGCCTCGTCGGCGGCCTGCGCGAGCGCGCTGCGGCGGCCGGTATCGACTTGGCCACGAACCATGTCTGCGGCATGTTCGGGCTGTTCTTCACCGGGGCGGACGAAGTCGAAGGATTCGACGACGTCATGGCCTGCGACGCTGCACGATTCGGCCGGTTCTTCCACGCGATGCTCGACCAGGGCGTGTATCTCGCACCGTCCGCGTTCGAGGCCGGCTTTGTGTCCATTGCACACGCCGACGAGCATCTGGAAGCCACGATGCGCGCCGCAGAGAAGGCGTTCGAGCACCTCGCGCACCAATCACAAGGACGGTGATCCGAATCGAGGTGCCAACCGGGAGCCCGCTCCGACGGGATGGCACGCTCGGCACGTGGCAAGGAATTCCTCGTCAGCGTCGTGAGTTCGGTTCAATCCGGATGACGCGCGGTGGGGATTCGCGGTGCCCGGTGCGCGGTCGCCACCGCGCCGGGGGCAAGGAAAGGCCCTCGGCGGGATCGGGGCTCCGCCGCACGGGGCGGCGATTCCGGTCCGGAACCGTCACCCGCAACGCGTCCCGTCCGAGCGGCGGGATCGTGGGACAGGCCTCATCTTTCCGCTAAAGTAGCGCGCCCGCAGCAGCGGACGCGATTTCCACACGGCAGGCCACTGAATGCGTTACGGCACGGACGACCTTCGAATCACGTCGATCGAGGACGTGGTGACCCCTGCGAAGCTTCTCGAGGAGCTTCCACTCTCCGACGAGACCTCCGGGGGCATTTTCGGAACCCGGGAAGCGATTCACCGGATATTGACCGGCGAGGACGACCGATTGCTCGTCATCACCGGACCGTGCTCGATTCACGATCCGGAGGCGGCGCGCGAGTACGCATCGCGCCTGCAGGAACCCCGCCGCACGCTCGCCGACCGGCTGGTGGTCGTCATGCGTGTGTACTTCGAGAAGCCGCGCACCACGGTCGGATGGAAGGGGTTGATCAACGACCCCGATCTCGACGGTCGCTTCAACATCAACAAGGGGCTGCGCGTTGCACGCCGCCTGCTGCTCGACCTCAACGATGCGGGCATGCCGGCCGGCGTAGAGTTTCTCGACCTCATCACCCCGCAGTACGTCGCGGATCTGATCAGTTGGGGAGCAATCGGCGCGCGCACGACCGAAAGCCAGGTGCATCGCGAGATGGCGTCGGGGCTGTCCTGTCCGGTCGGGTTCAAGAACGGCACCGGCGGCAGCATCAAGCTCGCGGTGGACGCGGTCGGCGCCGCAAAGCACCCGCACGCATTCCTGTCCCTGACGAAGGATGCACGCTCCGGTATCTTCAAGACCGCCGGCAACCACGACGCACACATCATCCTGCGCGGCGGCAAGACGCCGAACTACGAGTCCGAACACGTTCGGGCCGCCGCCTCCATGCTGGAATCGGCGGGGCATTCGCCCCGGATGATGATCGACTTCAGCCACGCGAACAGCGCCAAGCAGCCGGAACGCCAGCGCGACGTCTGCCGCGACGTGGCGCGACAGATCGCATCCGGCGAGGATGCGGTGATGGGCGTGATGATCGAGAGCCACCTGAAGGCGGGGCGTCAGGACGTCGTCGAGGGTCGGCCGCTCACCTACGGGCAGAGCATCACCGACGGCTGCATCGGATGGGACGACACGGTGGAGATGCTGGAGGAACTCGCCGAGGCGGTTGCGGCGCGACGCGCGTCCCGCGCCTAGCGCGAATACCGCCCCGATTCACGCCTGCGGGCGCGGATCGATGCACTTTCGCACCGGCCGAACGGCGAGCGCTCCGCGGCTCCGACTCCGCTCCGGCTACCAGTCCGCGAGCTGTTCGGTCGGGATCGCGAGATCCTCGAGCATCACCGGGATGCCGTCGTCGACTCGGTAGACGGTCCGGCCGTCAGTGGTCACCAGCGCTTCGTCGAGAGGCGCTTCGACCACCTCGCCGCCGAGGTGCTTGACGTCCCCTTCGGCAATGGCTCGATTGAGTGCGGCAAGCTTCCGCTTGCCGAGCATCTGCACCGACACCTTCGTGACAGGGCAGACGAGAATCTCGAGAAGCCTCGGATCGACGCTCATCGTTCTCTCCAGGCCTCGTTCGCGCGAGCCCGTGCCCGCCACAAGCAGTCCAGGCCGAACCCCCGAAACGTCATGACGGACACCGGACCTTCCAAACCGCGATCACGAGTCAGTCCGCCCCCTGCCATTCCCCGGGACCGGGACCGGGTCGAATCCGCTCGTGCCGAACGGATGACAGCGCGCGATGCGCCGCACCGCGAGCCAGCCTCCACGAAGGATGCCGTGCTCGCGCAGCGCCTCGATCGCGTACTGCGAACACGTCGGCAGGTGACGGCAGTTGGGGGGCATCAACGGGGACAGGAAAAGCTGATACAGCCGCACCGCCCCCACCGCGACCTGCGCGGGACGGAACCTCGGAGACGGACTTGGGTCTGGACGAGCCACTTCGGCGCGTCGGTCAGTGCCGAATCGTGATGCCGCGAATGGCGGCAGCCGAGGCGCTGACTGGCGTGCAAAGCGACAGGGAGAGCACCCGTACGCAACTCGACACCGCCCCACCTTCGCCGGAGGCCGAACCGACACCGCCGACCGACCCGCGGGACATCCACCCGCGCCTCTGCATTGCGTACAACCAGCCGAACCGCTCGAACCAACTCCGGGTCGCCCCGGCTTGAATGTCCATGAGCCCGAACCATCGTGCAGCTACGGTGCCGAGGCTACCACGCGGCGAGGTCCGGTCGTAGCTCGCGGCGGCTTCACCAGGGACGCTGACGAGAATGACCTCGCCACGTACCGAGCGTGCCGTCCCGTAGCAGCGAGCTCCCCCGGAGTTCAGTTGGCAACCCAATCTGGATCCCTGTCCCAAGGCACGAGCCCTGAACGCCCGCTCCAACTTCCGAAGTCCACCCCCTCGGCGGCGAGTCGATGGCGGGATGTCGCCGCCGATCCCGGTTGAACCTCCGAAAGAGCAAGGGTCTCGCGATCGTCCTCGACCCCGACGCACTGCACAGCCTCATGAAACGACGGCCGGAAAGCCATATGCTTCGTCGGTGAAACGATCGGGCTCGACCAACTTTCGACAATTCCATGCAAGGAGCACCCGCAATGCTGAAGATACTCGGACGCCGTACCTCCGGTAACGTGATGAAGCCGCTGTGGGCCGCGGACGAACTCGGGCTCGACTACGAGCAGGTCGACATCGGCGGAAAGTTCGGGGGCAATCGGGATGCGGATTATCTCGCGATGAACCCGATGGGGCTCGTGCCGACACTCGTGGAGGACGATTTTGCCCTCTGGGAGTCGAACGCCATGACCCGATATCTGTGCGAGAAACATGGCCAGGGCTCGCTCTGGCCGACCGACCCTCGGATCCGTGCCACCGCCGACACCTGGATGGACTGGCAGCAGACGGTGTGCGCACCCATGATGCGACCGGTGTTCTGGGGCCTCGCGCGCACCCCGGAGGCGGAGCGCGACCACGACGCCATCAATGCCGGCATCGAGCACGGCGTCCGGGTCTGGGGAGTGCTCGACCGGCACCTCGCGGACCGCGCCTTCGTGGCGGGCGATTCGTTGACCATGGGGGACATTCCCATCGGCCCGCAGGCTCATCGGTGGTTCAACCTGGTGAAGGAGCGCCCGTCGATGCCGAACCTGGAGGCGTGGTACGGGCGCCTTGCGGAGCGCCCCGCGTTTCGCAAGAACGTGATGATCCCCATCGAGTAGGAGCGGCGCAGTGTGCGTCGAGCGCGGACGGTTGGCTGCGCTCCGTCGGGCAATCCTGGCAGCAACCCCGTACGGCCCCGCCGACCATGCGATTCGGCGGGTAACATCAAGGTTTCGGAGAGTCGGCGATCGGACGTGCGGGGCGGTCGAGCCTGCCGGCGAGTCACCTGGAGACGTGAAGATGCGAAACATGCAGATGGAAGTCCGGCCAATCTCGGGAGCGCTGGGAGCCGAGATATTCGGCGTCGACTTCGCCGCCGGGGTGGACGAGGAGACGTTCGACCGCATCCGGACGACGTTCCACGAGCACGGCGTCATCGTGATCCGCGATCAGGATCTCACGCCCGAGCAGCACGTGGCCGCCGCGCGCCGCTTCGGCGACATCAACGTGAACCGGTTCTTCACGCCGGTCGACGGCCATCCCGAGGTCGCCGAGGTCCGCAAGGAGCCGCACCAGAAGAGGAACATCGGCAACAAGTGGCACACCGATCACTCCTACGACGATGAGCCCGCGCTGGGCTCCATGATCTACGCCCTCGAGGTCCCGCCGGTCGGTGGCGACACGATGTTCGCGAACATGAGCCTCGCCTGGGAGACGTTGTCGGACGGCATGAAGGACATGCTCTCGAGGCTCGAGGCGGTGCATTCGAGCCGCCACGTGTTCGGGCCGGGATACAAGGCGAACCCGGATGTGGCCGACCGGTTCCGCAACGCCGAGCAGGCGGTGCAGGATGCGGTGCACCCGGTGGTCATTCGTCACCCCGACACCGGCCGCAAGGTGCTCTACGTCAATCCCACCTTCACGGTCCGTTTCAACGACTGGACCGAGGAGGAATCCAGGCCCTTGCTCGACTACCTCTACGAGCATGCGTCGAAGCCCGAGTTCACCTGCCGCGTGGAATGGCGCGAAGGCTCCCTGGGCCTTTGGGACAACCGGGCCACGTGGCATCTGGCCCTCAACGACTATCCCGGTCACCGCCGGCTGATGCACCGGGTGACGATCGAAGGGACGGCGTTGTCCGCCTGAGAAAGTACCCTGCTACACGCACCCGACGGCGACGGCGATGAGCGGTCGAGCAGCGCCCTCGAAGCCACCGGCGTGGAATGTGTCGGCTCTTGCCACTGGTGATATCATTCTTGCGAGATCGATATCGAACAGAGGTGCCGACACATGCCCCGAACCATCATCAGTCTGTCCGACGAGGACAAGGTATGGCTCGACCGCCGGTCGCGGGCGGAACGGGTGCCCATGACCGAGATCGTGCGCCGGGCAGTGCGGGAATACCGTGAGCGATACGACGCCGGCGGGTCGAGCCGCCTGAAGGAGCTGCTGAGACGAACCAGCGGCTGCTGGACACACGGCGACGGGCTCCGTTACCAGGACGCGGTGCGGGACGAGTGGGAGCGACGCGGGTGAGGTGGCTGCTCGATTCGGTCATCCTCATCGACCACTTCAACGGAATCGACAGCGCGACCCGATTCATCGACGAAGAGCGCACGGATATCGCATTGTCTCCAGTCACTCGCGCGGAGGTGCTCACCGGCTTCACCGACGACCATCGCCCCCTCGCCGCCGAGTTGCTCGACCAGTTCCCCACCCTCGCAATCGCCGCCGCGGAAGGGGACCTCGCGGCCAGGCTTCGCCGCACGGAAGGCTGGCGGCTCCCCGATGCGCTGCAGGCCGCGGTCGCCCGGCACAACATGCTCGACCTGGTCACGCGCAACACGAAGGATTTTCCGCCGGAACGGTACGACTTCGTGACCGTCCCGTATGTGCTCGAATCCGGGGGAGACGCTCGCCGGCCGGGGCGCAGGTGAGGCCTGCATCGGGATTCGTGGCGGGCGCGGACCGCATCCCCCACGCCTCGCTCCGACCGCCTTCGAAGGTGATGCTTCTGGCGCGGATGGGGGCGTTCCACCCGACGCGGGTGAGCTTCGTGCGCACGCTGGTGCGCCGCATGGCGCGGGAGCGGTGGCGCATCGAGCACGAGCGTTTCGACCTCGACGCGCACGGCTACGGCGACATCGTCTATCGCGTCGTCACGCCGGCCGCAACGCTGCGGTTCGTCGCGTTCTCGAACTGGCTTGACCCGTCCGAGCGCACCGATCGGGTGATCGCCACTCAGTGGGACTCGACCTTCGTGCTCACCGCGGCGGAAGTCGACGATGCGCTCATCGCGGATTACCGGAAGAACATTCCGTTGCAGGAGGCGGGCCGGTGCCACCCGTTCGACCTGGTGCTCTCGCGCGCGAACAGGAGCGTGCGGCTGTTCGAGCACGCGGTGGAGTGCCTGGCGGGCGGCCGCCAGCCGTCGTTCGCGAAGCTCGCCGAGGTCGGCTACCTGATGCGCACCACCGCCGTCTACGGCAAGTTCGGCGTCGGGGACTTTGAGGCGGTGCTCGCGGGTGGCGTGTTCTCCCTGCCCTTCCAGGCCGAGATGCTCACGGTCTATCTCGCGCGGCTGCTGAGCTTCGATCTGGTGGAGCACATCGCGCGGGCCCGGGCGCCGGACCGGGCCGTGGGGCTGGAGCCGCGTGTTGCGCGCTGTCTCGGGGTCGGGAATGCGACGGGACTCGGCATGGCGCCGTTTCTCGTCACCCATCCGAGGCTCCTCGATCGGTGGATTCACGCGAGGGAGCTCGGACTCGCAAGGGTGCGGGCGGTGGAGCTCGCGGAGCCCGAGCGTGTGGCGCGGTTCGCCGAGCTGCTCGCGCGCGCAGGACGCCATGTCGCCCAGTGGCGCACCGACGATGCGCGTCAATCGGCGCGTATCGACGCGCTGGCTTCGGAACTCCGGTGGTTGTCCGGGTGGAGCGAGAAGGCCGGTCTGGCCGGCATGCGCACGCCGTGGGACGCGATGATGCGAGCGGCCGAGTCCCGCGGATGCGCGGAGCTGGAAGAGATGACATTGAGTCTGCTGCTGGAGCTCCATCCGGAAATCGTGGACGCGCTCGAGGAGGGCACCGGTGCCGACGAACGGCTCGCCACCATCCCGGCGATGCGCGTGCGCAAGCTGGCGGCGATCATCGAACGGGACTACGGCTGGGCCTTCGGATTCGACTTCGACGACCCGAAGGAGCAGCACCGATTCTGGTACTACTCCGAGGAGAAGGAAGAGCCGCGGCTCGGGGAGCGGTTCCACGAGCCGGGGGCCGAGCGCGAGTATCCGCTGCACGTGGCGCGCGACGTGCGCGAGCTTCGCCAGGTGATGCTCGCACTCGGTCCGTCGTGGCGCGAGCGCAGCGTAGCGGAGCTTCTGCTCGAACAGCCGCGCTACCGGCGCACGGTCCGGCGGGTGCAGTCCCTCTCCGGCGCCGAGTACGCGGAGATCCGGGACAACGTCATCGGCGAGACCTGCCTGCCCATCGACATGCTGCGATGCAAGCTCGCGATCTTCGGCGCGAGCAAGTTCGACCCGAAATCCGACCGCTGGACCCGGATCACCCTCTTCCAGGGCGCGCCGCTGCCCGATGAGCTGGACCGGGAGGACGTGGACGACTGGGCGTTTCCGGTGATTCCGGTCGAGCTGGACCGCGCCGATACCGGCGACCGGCGCGTCCCGTGAGTGCCCTCGCGCCGGAGCGCGCCGGCGCCGGCCGGCGGCGATTCCCGTAGCGCGGAACGAGCGGAACGTGATCGTCTCCTGGAACGAGCTGCAGCGCACCTGCCAGAAGGCGTTCCGCGGACTGGGGGTGCCGGCCGGCGCCGACGACGACGGCTCGTTCGCGGTGCTGTGGCTCGAGGCGCGGGGGTTCGACGCGCTGACGCCGCTGGAGGCGGCGCTCTCGGCCCTGGAGCTCGCGGTCCCGCGTCCGCTCCAGGTCGCGCGCAGCGAAGACGGGGTCGACGTGCTCGACGCCGGCGGTCAGCCCGCGGTGTCGGTCGCGAGCGATGCGATCGACTTCGCCGTTGCGCGGGCGGTCGAGAGTGCGGCCCGTGCCGACGTCCTGCTCACCGGAGTCGAAGGCGCGATCCTGGTTGCCGGCGCCCTGGCGCAACGGCCGGGGTCCGGTCGATGCAGCCGAGTGGAGTGGCGGGACGGCGAGAGGCAGTTCAAGCTCGACTTGGCTTCCGACGGCGCGTGCCGCCTGTCCCTGGCGTCGTTCGACCGCGAGCGCTTGCGCCCCGGGCTCGGGCATCAGTCGGTCCGGATCGTAATCGACGGGCCGGATGGGAGTCGGTGGATGGAATGCGGACCATGCTGGCGCATCGAAGCCGACGAAGCGGAACTCGATCGCCGTGCCACCCAATCCGTGACTCGGGGAATCGACGTACCCGACACGCTGTGGAAGCACCTTCTCGTCTTCGCCAAACGGACCCTGGTGCCCGCGACCCACGCATCCCGCGAGCGGGGGGCGGGGGGCGGCGAATACAACGACTGAGTGGTTCGCGGGCTGCGTGACGGCGTACCGGCCAGGCACCGCGGCGGTGCGGACGCGACGCGCCATCCCGTGGCACGTCGATTGGTGACCTTTCACAGCAACCCGGCGAATTCCTCCACGCCAAGCCCGGTCTGCCTGATGATCGCTCGCAACGTACCCCTGTCCAACTCCTTGTGGTCGGGAACGACGACTTGAGCGAATGGATGGTCTCGGCGGAGAATCATGTGGCTCCCGTGCCGCCGCTTCAGGTAGTACCCAACCTTGCCAAGCGCCTTGACGCAGACTCTCCCCGAGATACGTGGAAGTCGGGTCAAACGGCTACCACCAACGCTTCGAAGTGTTCTTCGGGAACGGGCAGTCCGTCTTCCTCGAGCGAATCGACGTACCCGTCAATGGCCTCCTTGATGTTGGCGATGGCGTCCTGTCGGGACTGGCCCTGACTGATGCAGCCGAGCAGACTGGGGCACTCG
>JAJDUQ010000132.1 GCA_022826505.1 Gammaproteobacteria bacterium | reverse complement strand
GTGAGCCGGGCGGGCGATGTTCGGTTGCGAGACGTTCATCGTGCGCATCGCCGACGACGCGATGGCCCCGCGCGTGCGCGCCGGCGACTACGTCTGGATAGACCCCGACGTGCCCGCGGTCGACGGCAGCCTGGTCGCGGTCCGCGACCCCGCGCGCGGCGGGGAGACCGTGGTGCGGCGCCTCGTCGAGCGCGACGGGCCCCGGACCCTGTGCGCTGAGGACGGGCGCTGTCCCGAGCGCGCCGTCGACGCCGGCAACGAGACCGACATCCGCGGCGTCGTGGTGTTCGTCGGAAACGAGGTCTGAGCGGTGCGCCGCCGCCGGCCCCGGGCGTTGTCCACCCGATCACCGTCATGTGTGGGGGAGCCCAATCCGAGCGAGAACCGCACCGTCAGGCGGCGAGGTAGTCGGATCAGGACTCCATCAGGGCACGGCGCTATAGCTGGTGAGGTCGGTGGCCAAATGGATCTCCGGTTCGCGAGCCCTGGACGGATCGAGGTATACGGTCACCGTTGCTCAACGGACCGCACGGACCTCCAGGTGAACGCCCTCGCGCTCCTGCAGGCGGCCGATGATCTCGAACAGGTT
The DNA here is from genome assembly GCA_022826505.1 of Gammaproteobacteria bacterium. Lineage (GTDB taxonomy): Bacteria > Pseudomonadota > Gammaproteobacteria > HK1 > HK1 > HK1. Next base: position 45,846 of record JAJDUQ010000132.1, on the reverse strand, counting down.
GCCCGCATGGGGATTGCCGTTCGGGCCGAGCATGCGCATCAGGCTCTTCGGCGACTTGTCGGTCAATCCGCCGAGTTCGACGAATCCGATCGTTGCGTTGACGTGGTCGCGCAGCAGCGACTTGCCCGTCTCCACGTCGCCCGCCAGAAAGCACTCGACCGCCTCCTTGAGAAGCGCCTCGCGAAAGGAGGGGTCGCGTTGGAGCCGTTCCCGCACGGTCTCCTTGAAGTCCCGAGTCAATGCCATCGCCTCATTCCTCCTGACCCCTGCGTCGGTCGTAGTCGCGCCAAAACCGCCGGGCGGCCTCGATGTCTTCCTGTTGGCGCCTCTTCGTGCCGCCTCCGAGCAGCACGATCAACGTCCCCCCGTCCCGCCCGAAGTAGATCCGGTATCCCGGGCCGGAGTCGATCCGGTACTCCAGGACGCCCCCCCCAACCCCCTTCGCGCGAGACAGGATGTTTCTTCCCATGCGGTCCAGTGCCGCCGTGACCTTGATCGCCGCCTGGCCATCGAGGCGATTGAACCATCGTGCGAACGGACGGCGACCCCGGGCATCGACATACTCGGTGACTTGGAGCACAGGACAATGGTAACCGGCGCGTTACCCAAAGGGTAGGCAGGCACTCATGTGCGCACACCGGCCGATCGCGGGCGCCCCGCGGCGATCGCCTGTCCGGGTAGAAGAGGCTCGGCCCGACCCCCGTCTACCCGGCCTGAATCACTGGCCAGGAGCCGCCCGGAAGCACGAAAGGAAAGCCAGTAGGAAACCCAATATCCGCGCTGGAAAAGTGGATCAAAATGTCGAATCAATGGACTGGATGCAGTTTATCGCGGACGCGGGGGCAGTGCGCACAGCATCAGGAAGACGTAAGCCTTGATTTCATCGAGTCCCTGGTCGTTCACGACAAGCTTGACGTGGTGAATGCCGCGTATCAGCACGAACCGGCTCGATTTGCCGAACAGGGTCTCGGCCCCCGAAGACCAGCCGGCCAGCGCGGACAGTTTGGCCGGTACCACCCCGGACATGTCTTCGACGGTCTCGACGAACGCTGCCCAGTCCGTACCGTCGGCGAGCCAGTACTTGCCCGACCTGAGCCAATCCGTGTCCCGGGCATACAGCCCGATGCCGAGTGCCGGCCCCAGGCCGCCGGCGCGAACATCGACGTGAACGGCGAGACTCGCGAACGCATTCGCCTCCTGAAGGCGCGACAGGACCGCCGATACCGTGGAACGCTCCCCCGGCCAGCCCACATGTTCGAGGAGCTCCAGGACGTCGCTCGTCCGCCTCGGCCCAGCCAGGGCCAGGCGTACCATCCGCTCCCTGGACGGAAAGGCCCCGACCGACATGATGCGGGTGCCGGAATCGAGCGTGCGATATACCCGTTCGACTTCCCGGCGCTCGGCCGCGTCCGGATGCCGTGCGGTGGCGGTCACGACGCCATCGAGCACGATGCCGACGTCCCCGGCGCGCTCGCCCCCCCCCCCCCCGCACGGCGAGCCGAATATGGGTTGTTCGGTGGGGTAGAGAAACGTGCCGGGTTGCGCGGGCGAGCCGCCCGCCGCCGGGCGGACGTCGTACTCCAGAAGCATCTTCGGCCCGGTGATGCGCCGGATGCCGGAGCCTTGCCGCGCCTTGTCGCATACGAGGCGGGCGATGCCGGCCGTCACGGGATCGGCGTCCGGGGCCCTGCCCATGGTCAGGAACCACTGTGCCGTTCGGCTGCCACACACCAGGGACACGCCGAGATCGGCACACGGCCTCGGATCGGTGAGTCGCACCTCGAACCCGAACGGGAACGCCGCGAAGGTCGCCGGCAGATCGCCGGCCCGTGCGACGAGGCTGTCCCATCCGATGCCGCCGATCAACGCCGGGGAGATGCGTGGACGCAATCCGGCGAGCAACCCGCCCAGCGACGATGCCTCGCCAAGCAGGCGTTCTTCGGTGATGGCCCACAGCTCATCGAGGGCGTTCACGACGCCGGGGCCCCCTTAGGCCGTTCCGGGCGATTGCGGCGGAGGGTTCACGAGTGGCACGTGCCTGCACCGATCCGCATCAGATGGTCACCGGCGCCGGGTTGAGGTCGGCCTCGGCGGTGGGGTGCTCCCGCCACCCCATCTTCACCGGCACGTCGTACAGGCGCCCGGGGGCGAATCGTTCCCAGAAGTGGCGCATTCCCGGCACGATGACGCGCGCCACCGGCATGCCGATGTCGGGTCTCGTGAGATCGAGCGCGAGGAACTCCATGCCCCTGGCCTCGACCAGGGCCTGGCACCGCTCCACATCCTCCTTGACGTCGGTGGTGTCCGAAGGAGGGTAGTCGAACCTGGTGCGCCGAGCGGCGCCGCCGAGCGGCGCGAGATAGTCGTGGTCCGCGAGCTTCGCGTGGTCCCACCACCACAAGCACATGGGGTCGTCGACCACCTTTCCACCGGCGCCGCTGCCCGGACCCTGTGTCCAGTCGAGAAACTGATTCAGCTCGCAAACCGCCCGAAGCGCCGCAACGTGCGGGTCCGCGTGCGCACCCGCCCCGTAGATGATGTCTTCGGCCTTGCCGTCGGTGCGCCGGGAAACCGCCACGAAGACCGGCACGCCGAAGTCGCTGGTGGCGTCGAGCACCCACAACTCCCGGTTCAACCTCGCGTAGTAGTCGGGCGCGGCGTTCAGGTAGTCGTCGTCGAAGCTCTCGAGATCGACACCGGGCAATCGCAGCCGGTTGTACCACCAGATGGCGAAGGCATCGCGTTCAACGAGCTCGTAGAAGCCTTGCAGGATGGCCTCCTCGAGCGTGTTGCCGGCGGCGCAGCCGTTGGAATCGGACTTCGCCTCGTTGGGCAAGCGCTGCTCCGCGGGAGTCACGTAGAGGATGGACGTGGGCAGCCAGCGGTGCCGGCGCTCGGTGAACGACCACACCGGCGACCAGCTCACCTCGGCGTCGGGGTCGAAACGCGCCGGAACGAAGTTGAGCGGATGACCGCGTGCATTGATCTCGCCGGCGTTGTCGAGCTGTCGCTCGCTGAACAACTGCACCGCGTTCGGGTGGATCGCCGCCGACTCGCCGGCCCGCTCGAAGTCGGCATAGCTCGCCGATCGGCAGATTTCCTCGCCGTGGAACGCGCAGCAGTAGCGCTCCACCGCTTCGCAGAGCCCGCTCGCTTCGGATTGCGCCTGCGTGCTCCCCTTGCCCGCGCTCTTGGCGCGCAGGCTGCCCCGGAGCGTACCGAGCGTATCGGCGGTCAACGCGAAGTTGCTGCCGGCCCAGTAGACATGGAGCCACGGGTCCGCCTCGTCCGTGGTGCGCGAGACCCACGACACCACGCCGCTGACCGGGCTGATCAGGTGCCGATACCTCGCGAGAGTCTCCTCCGGCGCCACCGAGCGCAGGCCACCGCTGTTGCGGACCACCTTGGGACTCGGCCGCAAGCGCATTGGCCGGGCCGGGCGATCGGCTCGGTACAGGGCCGCATCCCCGCAAGCGAAGCACTGGGGGCGGCGCATGACATGGTGGTGTTCGCAGCGCAAGCGCGTCATGTCGACCGAAACCGCGTGGTTGTGGATCGGCGCATCGTCCTCGAGCACCAGCCACTTGGCGACCTCGATTGCGACCAGACCCCAGATCGTATCCACCACCCCCGGGGGCGCGGCCGGGGACTTGAAGGCGGCCTTCTCGCCGCCGGTGTTGCGCAGGAAATTGTGGACCTCCTGGTGGCCGCGCAGGCGATAGGCGAGACAACGCCAGCAAGGGCCGCCGTCCGCCGCCCGGAACACCGGCCCGAACAGCGGCTGCATGCCCGTCGGCGCGACGAGCATCCAGGGCGTGCCGGAGGCGATGTGGCGCTCGTTGACGGCGGCGTGGCGTTCCTCGAGATAGTCGGTGCAGACTGCGACGACCAGCGCGGGATCGTCCCCACCGACGCCTACGCCCATGGCTCCGAGCCGTGCCGCAAGGCGCTGTTGGCGCTCCCCGCCGTCGCCGGCAACCGCGACCCGCAACGTACCGAGGCGTTCCTCGGCCCAGCGCGGCGACGCACCGAGCAAGGACCAGAATGCCGCCGACGCCCGATCCAGGCCGTGCTCCCCGGAGACCACGTAGCCGCGACGCGACAGCGCGGCAATGGCCTGCCGGACCTCACGCGCCGAGTGGGCTTGCGACAGCGTCGTCACGAGGTCGTCCGCCGGGCGCCGGCCGTCGAGCAGGGGCACCAGCGCCGCGTACAGCGGGCTGCGGATGACGGTGTTGACGGATTCGGAGACGAGCAGCACCTGCTCGGAGGAGATGCGACGCCACTCGATCTGCGGTGCGAGCACGGGAACCGCGACCACCCCGCGGTCGGCGGCAACCCGCTTGCGCAGTATGCTGTTGGCCGCCGCTCGATCCGCTTGCGCCGGCTGCGTGGATTTCGTATCGGTCAATGCCCTGCCAACTGGTCGACGCCCAGGGCCGCACACCGTGCCGTCTGCGCAATCTCTGCCGTGAGGGCGTCGAAGTCCGCCACCCCGCAAGCCCGCGCCACCACGGCCCTGGTTTCCGGCGGTGCGGTCTCGACACCTTCGCCGACAAAGCGCAGGATGCCGCGCACGTCTCGCCACAGGCGCCACGCCCGCGTGAGGCCGGCTGCGGCCTCCCCGTGGATCAACTCTTGCGATCGAGCCGCTTCGAACACCGTGTCGACGTGCCAATCGAGCGCCTGCGGCTCGCGCTCCGCAAGCTGCAACTGCAGACAACGGGCAGCAAGCGCCACTTCGCGGACACCACCGCGCATGCGGTCAAGCACGTCGGAAGCAGGCGCAGGGGCGTCCTTCGTCCCGACCCCCCGAATCTCGTGCAACCGAGCCGCCAGCTTCTCGCCCGCGAGGTACCGGACCAGCACTTCACGCCGCACCCCTTCCAGCCAGGCCGGCGCGTCGAGCTCGCCCGCCACGAACACGGTGCGCGCCGGAACGAGATCCAGCGCATGGAGGGACGTCGAGGCGCGGCGGCAGTTGTCCGCGAATTCCGCAAGCGACAGTGCCGGACGAGCGGCGAGCGCCGTCGCGCTTGCCTGCGCATCGAACAGCACACTGTCCCGGGACAGCACTTGCAGCGCCTGCTCGAACCGGCCGCACAGCGCACGAGCGCGGTGCTCGCTGCCGCCGTCGCACACGAACGCGACGTTCGCGGCAGCGCGTGCGGCAGCCTCGGGGTCGGTGAGGTCGCCGAGACACAGCGCGAGCACCGTGCCCTCCCTTGCCTGCGCCTGCGCATCCTCGAAAACCGCGGACAGCACCGCGCCGATGGCCGCCTGGGCGACGTTCGCCGTCGCGGTCGCCGCCTCGGCCGGCGACAGGCTGCCCCGCATCGCCAGCACACCAATCTGAAAGACCTTTCGGTTGGCGTAGCTTCGCACCGTCTCGACCGTTTCCCGAACGCCCTGCGCCGGTATGTCGTCGATCTGCTCGCGCATTTCGGGCACGCCGAGCTCCCGCGTCCAGTAGAGCCGCGCGAGCCCCCGTCGGGCGATGGCCTCGTACTCCGGGTCCGGCCCGAAACCATCCGGCAGATCGAGGTCGCTGAATTCCCGTTCCCGCAACCCGTCGAGCAAATCCGGCGCGTCGTCGATCCAGCCCGCCATGCGTGGCGCTCCGGCGGTGACTTCGGCGATTTCCTTGAACATGTCCGGGCGCGCCGCAAACGCGGGACTGTCGTAGACGCGCCAATCGTCGATGTCGGGGTAGAAGCGGCGGCGCCACTCGTCGACCATCGGATCCATCGTCTCGAACCACCGGCGGGGATTCAGGGCCAGGCCGAACATCCGGCCGTAGCAGCCCGGCATTCGCGGCGCGATATCCGCGCGATGGTTCTGCAGGAGCGGGAACAGGCGCACCGGCTTGCAGTGATGGTCCGCATGACGCTGGGTGTTGTAGTAGAGCCAATTGGAGATGCGGCCCGCCGCACTCCAGGAGTGCTGGCGCTGAACACGCTCGAAACGGCCGTTCGAGAGGTAGCGCCGGCTCAGCCCGTAGTGCTCGACGTAGTCGCCGAGGCGGAGCGAGAACACGGCCATGCCGCAGACCGCGGTGAACACGAGCAACCCCAGTGGTCCACCCATCCAGAAGGCCAGCGCGTACCAGAACGCGACACCGAGCGCATATCGCCAGAACGGATTCGAGTAGTGCCACACCGGCCGCCGGCGCTGCGCCAGCCGCTCGCGTACATGGCGCCACGATTCCCTGATGCTGCCCGCAACCGCCCACGGCAGGTACCGCCAGAAGCTCTGCCCCTTGCGCGCCGTCATCGGGTCCGCCGGCGTCGCCACCCGAGGGTGGTGAACGTAGACATGCTCCGTGGCGTAGTGCCCGCAGCCGACCGAGCTCAGCAGGAACTCGCCGTAGCGGCGCCGCCATGCGGTGCGGTCGTGAATCAGCTCGTGGCCGGCAACGAGGATGACCGTGGACATGTTGCCGAGCACCACCGCCATGAGCAGCACCTCCCAGATCGCCAGACCACCGGCATCAAGCATCCACCAGAGCACGAACGCGAGCGCCGGCGGCCAGAGCGCGACGCATGTGTCGAGCGCCAGCCGGTGACAGAGCAACTGCCCCTCGCTGGTCTCGTCCGGGTTCATGTTCCGCTCTTCCACGCCGAAGAGGGTGTCCAGGGGGTCCACGACGAAGAAGAAGACGAGCGGAGCCGCGATCCACCACCCGCCCTGGACCGCGGCGTTGATGATCAGGAGGATGGCCGCAACCGGCAGGAAGTAGGGGATTGCGCGCCGAAAGGAAGGCTCGACGGGATCCAGCAGTACCGGATCCATACTGGAATGCTCGACCTCTGCCATTCAGCCCGCTCCTCGGAGAGTTCGTCGAAGAGTACGAAACCGGCGCCGGCCGCCACCGGCCCGCTCCGCTCGCGCCCGGGCGCTGTGGGCTCTCGCCCGCAACCCGAAGGCCAGGAGCCGCCGCCCGGCGTCCGTCGCACCCGGACGCGCTTGCGCAGATAGCGGCATCGCCAATCGCGTGCCCGCTCTCCTCGCCGCAGGCGGCCGCAACGCCGCCGCTGACACACACAAACGCGATATTCAGTGCGCCTCCCGCCCGATTTCAATCCCCAAATTCGGCTTTTCTTGGGGTTGGAAGATATCTCTCGAAACTGGCAATTTAAAGGAATTCGACTTCATTGCGCGGGCTCCGCACGGCATGCGGCTCGCCGAAGGGGTCTCCCCACGGCCGAGGCGGGCCGGATGCTGGTGGAGCGACCGGGCAAGGCCGGAGCGCAGGCGGCGTCCGTCAGGTAGCGCGGTGGGCCCGGCGGGCGGCGCCTACGCGTCGTCGGCCGGCGGCAGGAGCCCGCGCAGCCGCGCGCGGTGCACCGCATCGATCCGCCCGCGCGCGCCGAGCTTCGCGAAGATGCCGGAGATCCGGTAGCGCACGCCGTAGAAGGTCAGGTCGAGCCGCCTCGCGATTTCCTTGTCGCGGTTGGGTATCGAAGCTGACAACGCTCTTCGCGAAGTCCGGGCGTTATGTGCTGCTGCGTGGCATTCACCACATGAAGCTGGTCGTCTCCGGAGATCGGCTCCGAAAGGCCAATGCCTATGTGTTCATGGTGCTTTCCGGAGCCGTTTCCGCTTGATGCCGTCACCGGACGGGTACGTCCCGGCGCAGCCGAGGCCATCGGAGACGAACCGGCGACTCCCGCGAGCGGGGCACGGTCCTCCACCGACCTCTACCGCTCCAGGAACGAGCTCGCCGGCGGAGGCGGCTCCATCAGACTCTCCGGACCGATCCGGTACCAGCGCATCGCGTTCTCGCAGAACATACGGCGCCGCTCGCCCAGCGAGAACCGGCTCGTCATCTCCCGGAAGCCGCGCATGATGGTGCCGTAGGGCGCGTACAGCCGGTCCACCGGGTAGTTGCTCGCGAACATGCAGCGATCCACCCCGAAGATGTCGATGGTCTCCAGCACGACGTCGCGATGGGTGCGCACGGACCACCTCGGGAGGTGCGGCTCACCGAGCCCCGAGATCTTGACCGCGGTGTTCGGCGCTTCGGCCAAGGTGCGCATGCACTTGCGCCACGCAGCAAGCCCCTCGGGAGTACGCAGACTCGGACTCCCGGTGTGGTCCAGGATGATCACGATGCCGGGGAAACGCTCGGCCAGCGCGCGCGCCTCCGGCAGGTGCCAGAAAGGCACCCGGAGGTCGAAGGAGAGGCCCCGGGCTTCGAGCAGCGCATAGCCCCGCTGCCACTGCGGGTCGCTCATCGAGCCCGGCGCGTAGGGAACGACCTCGTGCGGATGGGCGGCCACCGCCGGATACTCGCGCACCCCCCGCACCCGGGCGAAGTCCGCCTGGGCGGCCAGCACTTCCTCCACGTCCTTCCGGCCGAGCCACGCCTGGGCGACGATGACGGTGGGGAAGCCGGTCTCGGCGGCGACGGATTCCGCCCACGCGGTCTCCCCCACCGGGTCGGCCGGATCCCACTTCGCCTCGACGTACACCGAGCCGACGACCCGCAGACCGTCCCAGTCGCGCCGGAAGTCGTCGGTCAGATAGCTCTGCCGAATCGCGCGGTAGTCGCCGTGCCGCCCTTCGACCGGAGGCTCGTCGCAGAGCCAGGGATGATAGTTCCGATCGAGGTCCCACAAGTGGTGGTGCGCGTCGATGATCAGGTCGTGCCGGCCGCCGATGTCGTCGATGTGGGCCTGATCGTAGGCTCTGAGCCGCAGGTCCGCGGTGTGCCGCTCCGCCCTCTCGTCATCCATCGCGAGGCTCCGGGCGAGAATGTAGTGCAGGCCGAAGAGCACCCCCCAGGGCAGCATCAGAGCAAAGGTGTTCCAGCCGTCCCCCAGAATCACGTCGGCGACGGTGATGCATCCGCCGAGCGCTACGAAGGCGACGCGGTGTTGCGGCCACCAGACGCCGATTCCGGCCACCCACCGCTCAAGCGTCGAGGTCTCACCACCGGTGCGTCCAACCATCACGGACAGGAGTTATCGCCACTGCACCACAGTAACCATCCGCTACAGTGTCGGGGCGTGCACCGTGAATTCCACGATTGTTTGCTTCCGAGTCTCAAGGACGAAGCTCCGCTCCGGCGGACGCGATTGACCTCGCTCGCCGGTGGAACCACGAGTCGACTGGCAAGATTGTCTCCATGGCATCGAGATGTTCCAGAAATATCCGAACGGACTTACTTGGAGGTCCTGGAAGGCAGCTTGCAATTCTTGCCAGCCTTGCTTCGAGCCAAGCAAACCAGACATTCCGTTCCTCGAACGCCGCCGCCGCTTGCAGGCAGATGACCAGAATCAGCCATATATCGTTCTCGTTCGACACCCTCGTGCTGACCTTGGTAGCCGCGTCCGCAATTGCGTCAGCAAGCAACGTGTCTCTGTTCGTTTTCGCTACTATGCTTGCAACCTCCAAGGAAAGAAGAATGTTCTGCTTTACCCCTTCATCCCCAATGTGGGGCACTCGCGCCAGTGCGTCCCTTGCGGCACCAAGCTCGGGTTCATTCAGCACAAGCAAATGCGATGTATTCGCAATTAGGTGCCAGGATGCCGGGAGGACGATATCCGGCACCTCCGCCTTTAACGCCTCCGAAAGGTCCTCCGGTGCGGGAGCGGTCGGACGCCGATGGCCTTCGAGCGGACCGGGAAAGAAACATTTGAGCCAATTGCCACTCTCCCGAGTTCCCTCCAAAGCCCGATCGACTTCCTCTGACCGTGGAAAACGTCGCCCCTCGCTCGTGTGCCGCGATCTGAGTGCAACAAGGCGGCCGAGCATTTCACAACGCAAGTCACTCGCCGGCAAACGTTCCGTGAACAACAGCATTGGCTCTTCCCGAGCCTCGACGAGTTCGGCGTAGGCCCCAACGAGCGCCATACTGGACAGGGACCACTCCTCCAGCCTGTCCATTGCGACGGTAGCCGGCGCCTTTGACAATGCACGCGCAATGAATTGAGCCTGCATCCATGCACACACCCGTTTCCAGAATCCCGGTTGCTTCGAACCGTTCTCGATGACATTGATGCGGTTGAATGCGAATCGCGCGAAAATCCAGAGAAGCCGGTAGAAATCGGAGTCTTGCTGCTGACCGAATTCTTCACCGCACAGCTTGGAAACCGCTTGCGCAGCGTACTGTTGAAATCGCACGTCACCTTGTCGGTACAGCGCGACGTCGAGTGCACCAACCAGCGAGATCGGAGCTTCGTCCGCGCCACAGTTGGAGAGAGCCACCCACGCCGCATCATCGTCTACATGGGCGATCCACTGCCCTGGACAGAGATCGTCGCGCAACGCTCCGAGACAGCATATGTCGAGACCCCGACTCAGATCCCGTTCCAGCAGAGTTCTGCGATAGGGGATCAAGATTTCACGAACGTACCGATCCGGATCCCTTCCTTCCGGTTGCGGCCCCACAAAGCTCTCGAAGTACGCCATTTCTTGCGGGAGTACATCGAGCGCACCGATTGGTTGAGCGGAATCGACCTTTCTCAGTAGCGCGCCTTGCACTGCGGCGAGGCCGCTGGCCGCCTCGCGGAAAATATTCGACAGTTCAATGTCGTCCGGCTCCCGCGATTCCAAATCAGAAAGAAGACGGTCGACGAGGTCAGGCGTCGTCGGTCCGAATCGTTCGATCATTGTGCGCAACGCCGCTACTCGTGCCTTCGGATCCGGCGAGAGAATCGCAAGGTCCGACACCTTCGTCCTGTTGCCGGAGTCGGAAACGGGATGCGTCAGTACGATGAGGCCATCGTCCGGATCGAGGTCTACCGATATCTCTTCTCCAGCGATCGACCGCACCGATTGCGATCCCATCCCCGAGAACGCGTTCCTCGCCGCGGTAAACAGTTCTCGGTCGACTATCGCAACGTCGGCTTCGAGACCGAACGTTCTTCGTGTCTCGAAGCCCCACTGTCTTGCTCGGTCAGGGAACTGCGTCAGAAGGTACTGGCGACAGGACTCGGGCAAGTGGGCAAAGAAAACGGTACCAAAGATCTCTGCTTCGCTGTCCTGATCGGGAATCATGTTGCATATGGCCGTCAGCGCCTCTTCGACAAGGTGGGCATTGGCTGGCCGGAGCGGCTGGAGCACCGACTCGTCAACCCAGTCCGCATACCTGCGACGTCGGTCCGGCGACTCGATACCAGGCGGAAGAAAAACGACGCACAGTCGTCGCAACATTGCCTCGCGATTCCAGACATTCCGGCTCTCCCTCTCACCGTTTCCATGATGTCCAGGCGCATCGACAACCATGTGCCGCCATATCCAGTCCGACAGGACCGTGGCGAATTCCTCGGTCACGGATTCATCGCTCCACAGGGAACGGATAACAGATGCGCACGTTTGCGTCTGCTCCGCGAACAGCGCGAATGCTTCCGCCGGATTGATCAAACCCATGGTAATGGTTCGAACCGTCGACTGTCGGATGGCACGCAATTCCACGCCTTCCGTCAACTGCCCGTCTTCGACGATTGTGGCCCTCAGCCAGTGGAGGAGTTCTTCAGCTTCAAAGGGAACGAAGACAAACCCACTCGTGCGCAGCTTGTGCCGCGCCGCCCAGAGGCGCTCGGGGGTAAGGTGACCGGATCCAGCAAGGCTGTCCAAAATGTCGAGGACGCAGGCGATAGGCAAGGTGCGGCCAACCTCCTCCTCGACTACGAAGCGCTCCGTGCTGTTGAAGAAACGATCATCGATACAGAGGGCTTCACAGTCGGCTGCGGCTGCCAGCAGCGATTGGGTGACGCTGACCTGGTCATGTCGATTCAGAACCGGGTCCTCCGGATCGACCTTTCCGGGCAGATAGGAGGCTCGTCCGGACTCCACCGCACTGCGCAAGACATTGCGAACTTCGCCGAGTTGCACTGCAAGTTGTTCACCCGACTCACCTGCCCTGACCAGTCCATCCATTTGATTGAGGACATCGGTGTGAATACAAAGGTCCAGACCAGCGCCAGCAATTTGATCCAGCACTTTGGCTCCCTGGAGATGGGACAGAGCGAGCCCCTCCAGATAGATGGTTCCATCCAGAATGGAAGGTTCGTCATTGCCACGCCCTGGCTGACCCTGGCTCCGAAGATACAATTGAGCACGTTCGTGGGTCTCGGCGTCGATTCGCCCCTGCCGGAACAGCAGCCCGCAGAGGTCCGGCACCGAAATGATGAGGTCGTTCCAGTCGGACGTATTCGCCTCCTCTTCCATCAGCGAATTGGGTCGATGTATGGGGAGAACGCAAACGACCTTGCCGCCTTCCTGCCTTGCGATCTGCAATAGTGCAGCCAGCTCTCGCCCCACTTCCTCGGCAGCGGCTCCTGCGGGTTCTACAAATTCTCCAGCTACGCGGATCCGCTGACGGTTGCATAGGGCGCGCACCTGTCGGCCATCCCGGACGCGCGACGGCTGGTGAAAGCGCACGCTGTTCTGCTCATGGAACAGGCACTCCATGACGTCGGGAGCGAACTTGATGCGGTGGAACACCTCGAAAAGCGGTTCCAGCAGGTCGAGATAGTGCAAGACCAGAATGGAGGTGATGTCCAGTCCGATTGACCAGCCCACTTCCAGTTCCACCGATGATCGCCCACCGAAGGCCACCGGCACCAGTGCGCTCCTGCGTCGGTCGGTGCGGTCTGCATTCGCTTCGGGAATCTGTACCAGAAGGTGCATCAGGGGCACATTCAACAGTGACGCAGCAACTCCCGTCGGGATCTCGCCGCCCAACCAATTTTCTTCAATCTCGACCAGCCGCTTCTGTCGCTCCGGCATCCACTTCGTGACAACTGTCCGGAAATCCACCGACCACAAAGGACCGTCGTCGCCGGAAGAGAGCTCGAAGGCGCGCGACAACCAGCCTCGATCAGCCTCTTCGTCTCGACCAAGCTCGAAGTGCAGCCAGTACGATGCGGCCAGGATACGCGGATCATCGGGTGCCTTTTCCGCGGCCAGCTTGGCGAGCATCAGCGCTCGGCCGTGGCTTGAAACCTGTTGGGCAGCAACTTGGGCCAAGCCCACCAGCGTCTCTGCAGTGTGCTCGCCTCGCCTCGGCCATTCGCGCTCGACAATCTCCGGCAAGCGCTCCCAGTCACCGGATGCCACCGCTAGGTTGATGTCGAGAAAGAGTGACCTCTCCGCGTGCCCGCTGTTTCGAAGCTGGTCGTTCAGTTCTCTGGCTTCGGAATATCTGCCGGAATGAAAGAGCGCCACCGCCTTGACGGCCTTGAGGTCGAGGCTTCGCCCGACCAAGTCCGAGTTGGAATCGAGGATTTCGACTATCCGGCGATGATCGAAGAAGGGCCGGTCGCTCAGGCAGACCACCAAATCCGTCAAGTTCGCGACGGTCCGATGCTTCGCTACCAGGTCCTCAAGAAGGCGCAGGAGGGACTCCCTGTCATTCGCCTGCTTCAGAAACCGGACAAGGTTGTGAAGATCGACGAGATCACCCGTTTTCTCGTATGCCCGCTCAAGCTCCTTTCGGGGGTCACGTCCCTCATGAGAATCAATCATTGCGGAAAGACGCATTGCTTCCGCGTCATTCAGGCCATCGCGCATTTCCGCCAACAACGCGCGAGCCCTTTCCGTCTGGTTGTCCGTGATCAGGGCGCGAATGTTCGCGGCCTCGAGGAGTTCGGCCGGCATCACGCGAGCCAGCCGTGTCCGACGCGTCTCCAGGTAACCAAGAACCTCTCGGCCACCGATTGTTCCGGAGTCCATGTCTGTCAAGAACAGAAGACACTCCGCGCGAAGCTCATCCTCATTCAACCCGCCGAGCCGCTCCCGGCGAGAAAGATGCCGCCGTAGATGCTCCGAGTCGAATGAGACTCCAAAAGCCCGGGCGAACGGCATCACCGTAACGTCCGGATTGGGGCGTTCGAGGTCCCGTCGAATCTCGTCGTGAGCGCTTCTTGCGTTGTCCTCGTTGGGGTCCATCAACCGGAGCCATCGGCACCAATCAGTGACGAACCGCTCGAGATCGGTATCCTCAATCTCCTCGAGTCCACGCGTGGCATTTTTGAAACAGGCCGTGGCACGCGCATGGGCGATCTCCGCCTGCTCTCCCTGGATCGGGTTGATGTCTGCAAATAGTTGAAGGTCCCCGGTCGCGCCTCTTCTCTCTATGGGAAGCAGCAACTGAGCGTTGGTGATGCCTTCGATAACTGCCAATACTGGCGCATCCGACCACGTGCCATCCATGCTGGCCAGACGTTCCGCAGCTTCCTTCCATCTGCCGGCAGCAGCCATGCTGTGGACCCAGTTTCTCCACCCGACAGCGGTGAAAAATTCGGCATTCGCGGAACCAATGGCTACCGCAAACTCTTCCAGCGCAGAATTCGTATCACGTGATCGGGCGAGAACCCCGAATAATGCAGTTCGGGAATCAGGGTCTTCACGGTCTCGAAGAAGCTGAACGGCGCCATCTGGATCGCCCCGCATCTCGCACATCAGCGCATCTACGATGACCAAGTCCCTATTCGGTTCATCGTCCCTGATCTGCGCTCGGAGCTCTTCTGCGATATCCAGTGTCTCCGCCTCACTCGCACACAACCTCGCCGTCCAGTATCGAACGCTGCTCTTGACCACATCATCGGCAGCGACGAGATCGCCGGAGTCAAGACGACCCAGCAGTTTCCGGATATCGGATCGTGACCGCACGGGATTGACTGCGCGGAGGGCGAGTATTCGCGCGAGTTCCTTGTCTGCATGTTGCGTGTGGGCAGCACGGACATATGGATCGGAGAGTGGAGAAACAGCCTGAATCAAGTGTTCGAAGCGTTCATCGACACGGGAGAATCCCGTTTGCACCATTCCGGCGACGGCGCGTTGGTCGGAGCGAATCGCTCCGATGTACCCCGCCACCAGGATGGCCACCATGGCATCAATGGATCCAGCGGCAAAGTGGAGGGCCTCGCCGGTTCGGTTCGAGTACGTTTGCGCGAGGCGATCCCGCAGTGTGGCCTCATCCTGAGCGGTCGCCATAATCCGCCACGTCGCGATAGTCTTCAGGTCGCTTGCAACCTGCTCCTCGCGAAGCCATTCCTGTAGTGCGGGCTTCTTCAGAAATTCCGGGGCGATGTATTGTTGTACGAATCGATCCAGCAAGCTTTGCCACCAGCCGGTGTCGATGCTGCCGCCACGAATCCTGTGCAGCGTCTCGTTCAGCAAGTCGTCCATGAGAGAGGACGGTTGTGTCATCGGTACTTGACCAGCCCGATGTTCTGCCATGAGGCGAGGCGCGTTCCTGAAAACGCTCGTGACAAGCGGTCGAAGAACGGTGGCCAGGGCCGAGAGGGGTAGTTCAGGCATCGCGGCGATTTACGCGGAGGACGGAGAGCCCTCCGGAAGTTCGTAGTCTGGATTCAAGCCGGACGCTCCAAGACGCGGGTTCCCATCGATCAAGATGCGCCGCGCGGTTGCGCGCGTCCATCGCACACGAGACGAGGAATGTCACGTTGCCCATACTCGCATCGTGACGTATCAGATCATCCCATGAATCGAGCGAAGCCTTCGACTGGGCGCAGTCTTTCAGCTCTCCCCCCGACTGGTTTCGGCGCGCCCGGTTGATGTAGCGGCGCCCGTCGGAGCAGTACCAGTCCAAAATGCGTCGTGCGGCATCAGGACCTTGTCCGACGCGCCGTGCTTCGAGACCCTCCTCGATTCGCCGCGTCGCCGCACGCAACGAAGACTGTGGTGCTTCTGTGTTCATTCCGCCGACACGACTTCCACCAGCTCGATTCTCTCCCCAAAGCGCCGGAAGTCCTTGGCGTTGAACGTCAGCAGTCGCCGTTCGCCGTGCGCCAGCATGGTCGCGGCGATGTTGGCGTCGTGAATCTGTTTGCCTGCGATGGGAAACTCGTGGAACAACGCCAGCAGCAAATCCGTGACGCGCTCTCCGTCCTCCAGGATTTCAAAGGTGGAACGAAGCCACTCGACATCGTGCTGTGCCGCAGCCACTGGAAGCGGCTCGGACCACTCCTGGGGCCGGGTAACCGTAACCAGATACTCGCGTACAACCTGGCGGCTGATGCGTATGGGCTCGGAATTCGCCCCTGCCCGGGCGAGGGTGGCGCGAGCCGCCTCGTGGCACGGCGCCGTCCTGAAGCGCGCCCGAACCAGCGCGTTCGTGTCGACGAACATTCCGACTAGCGGCCGTCGTCGGATATGTCCTCAGGTCCTCCGGTCAGTCGTCCCATGTCGTCGTATATCTGCTCCCGGCTCACCGTGAAACCCTCCGGCCATGGTCCGGGGTCCCAGGGAGGAAAGTCTCGGTCGAGATTGAACGCTCGTTTCCGGTCCACCTTCCCGCGCCGCTCTCGGGTATCAGCCGCGTGGGCGAATACCGGACTCTCCGCGTCGAATTCCACCTCTCGTGCAGCCCATCCCGCTGCCTGGCGGACGAGAGAATGGCTGTGACCGACGCCGAATTTCGAGCTTGACCACAAGGGCCGGTGCAGTCGCGCCGAATCGGGCGGTCGGTAGCCGAGGATCGCCTCAAGCTCGCCGAATACCGTCTGCCACTCCGGCTCGGGGCGAACGGAGAGAAGATGACGGTGCAGCGACGAAATCCAGTCTGGGGACGATACGTCGACCACAAACCGGTCTCGCATGGCGGCCATGAACTGTGCCTCGGAAAGTCTTCGACTGTTCTCGCGAGTATGAACACCGCCCCCGTTGACGGTCAACGATTTTGCGCGGTGGTCTTGTTCAACGGATTCGTTGGCGGAGCCGGCACGCAATCTGGGTGGACCACACCCGCATTTCTCTCCCGCTCGAGAAGCCAGGGCGCGAAGATGCTCAGGCCTCCGGTTGCCATGCAGGCTCTCGTTTGCAATAACAAAGGAGAACGCGAGTCATGGCGCGCAGGGCGCGCCGGAACGGAGAAGGGATTGCGAAGCGCAGCGAGTCCTTGACAATACGCCACGCGCCTCGGCCACGTAAGAGCACGGCCGATATTCGCAGATCCACTTCCGCATCCGTGGGCCGATGAGATATGCGCGTGGGTGTCACCCCGCGTCCGTCACCTCCTCAGTCCTGCGCCGGCGGCGGAGGCATCTCCCGGTAACGCTTGGCGATGTGCATCAGCCGCATCGAGTAGCGCAGCCACACCAGAGCGAAAACGATCAGCAGGACACGGTCCCAGCTTCCGAGGTCCGGGTGGACGTCGAAGGAAAGGCTGTACACGAGCGCCCCGGCCGGGGCGAGCACGCACGCGCTCGCGGCGAGGAAGTGCCGGGTGACGGCGAAAACGAGGGAGACGCACACCACGACCAGGGCGTAGAGCGAGACCCCGAACGAGTCGGCGTAGACGGCCCGGCCGCTCATCGTGAGGAGCATGACCGAGCCATAGAGGAGGGAGGCGAAAACGACGTAGGCGAGTATCTCGTAGTCCGCCTGGCGGCGGTGAAGACGCTCCACCGGGACCAGGTAGGGGGTGGTTTCGTCGTCCCAGAAGTAGCGCCGGACGTACTTGTACCAGTCGAGATCCTTGAGGTGGATCGGTTGGTGCCGGCGCCTCATGATGCACTGATTCCCCCCTCGAGCGCCGCGTTCGTCGGCCGGCCGAGGCTCGGACCCCATGGACCCCGATCAGGCGCGCGACGTAGCCGCAACCTCCGGCGGAAGCTCCAGGTCGTCCGGATCCGCCGACGGATCCACCACCACGTTGCCTTCTTCGTCCAGCACCAGCCGCCGCTTGCCCTCGATGGTATTTCCCGCGAACTCCGGCCACTCCATGGTCATGAGCGGGAAGCGCAGATCCTGCCGCCCCCACAGCGTCACCACCGTCTGGAGCCACACCGCGACCCCGGCGATGAGGGCGAACACCAGCCCGACGAGCAGCACGCTCTTGATGATCCAGCGATGCGAAAGGCCGACGAGGGAAGCGGAGATCTCGCCCGACATGAATGCGTCGTAGGCGTAGATGGACGCGAACCAGATGACGACGAGCGTGTAGGGAATGAGGAAGAACGTGGTTCCCAGAAACTCGAGCCACGCCTTGCGCCGGAACGACAGCCTCTCGCGTACGAGGTCGACCCGCACGTGCGCATTGTGGATGTAGCCGTAGCCGAGCACGAGCGCGAACAGCACGGTGTGCATGTGCCATTCCATCTCCTGCAGCAGGGTCGACTCGAAAATCCAGATGCGACCGAAATTCTCGAGCACCCACACGTAGAAGAACTTGAGCTTGCGCAGCGTCACGTCGTAGCACGTGATCATCACCAGCGGGATGATGAACCACGATCCGAAGCGCCCGACCCGGTCGACCACGCCGCGGAGCCGGTCGCCCAGCTTGACGGGGGTGGGAAGGTCCGCCTCGCTGGTCCAGTAATCGTCGGAAGGACGAAACGGGTTGTCGGCCATGCGATTTCTCCTTCGGTACCGGTCCTGAAGCCTCAGTCGTAGATCCCGTGCATCAGCTTGAGGGCCAGGTCCGGAAACGCCAGCACCAGGACCACCCCGACGACCTGCAGCAGCACGAAGGGGATGATCCCGAGGTAGATCTGCTGGATCTTGATCTCCTTCGGCGCGATTCCCTTCAGGTAGAAGAGGGCGAACCCGAAGGGTGGGGTCAGGAACGAGGTCTGGAGGTTCACCGCCATCAGGATGATGAACCAGTAGGTGATGTCGGCCTTCGCCACGTGGTCCCCGAAGTCGAGCCCGGCCACCAGCGGGGCGAACACCGGAAGCACGATGAGGGTGATCTCGATCCAGTCGAGGAAGAATCCGAGCACGAACACGATGGCCATGATGAGGAAGAGCAGTCCCCACGAAGTGAGGCCGGCTTCCTTCATGAGGTGCTCGACGATGTCGTCCCCGCCGAGCGAACGGTAGACGTAGGCGAAGCAGGTGGCGCTGATGATGATGAAGAAGATCATCGCCACCGTCCGGCCCGAGGTGTGGCAGACCCCGGTGAGCACGCTCCTCTTCAGGTTCCCCGCCGCCGCGGCAAGGATGATCGCCCCCACCGCGCCCACCGCGCCGGCCTCGCTCGGCGTGGCCCAGCCGAACAGGATCGAGCCCTTGATGAGAAAGATGAGGAACACCGGCGGGACGAACGCGCGCATGAGCAACGGCCCGAGCTCCCCCTTGGGAACGGTCAGCATGTCGGGAGGCAGGGGCGGGGCGATCGACGGCCGCAGGGTGGCGATCGTCACCACGAAGATGAGGTAGAGGGCGGCAAGCACCAGGCCGGGAAGCAGGGCGGCCATGAACACGTTGCCCACCGACACCGCCATCAGGTCGGCCATGATGATGAGCATGATGCTCGGGGGGATCAGGATCCCCAGGGTGCCGGAGGCCGCGATGACCCCGCAGGACAACGCGGGGCTGTACTTCTGCTTCAGCATCGTCGGGAGCGCAAGGGCGGTCATCATGGTGACCGATGCGCCGATGATCCCGGTCATCGCGGCGAGGATGGTGCCCATGATGGTCACCCCCAGCGCGAGGGCGCCCGGGACGCGCTTCAGGAGCACCTGAACGCAGTAGAGCAGATCGGTGGCGATCCCGCTGCGCTCCATCATCACGCCCATGAACACGAAGGCGGGGACCGCGACCAGGACCAGGTTCTCCGCCGCCTGCCCCCAGATTCGGGGCAGGAAGTTGAAGAACTCGATGAGGGAGAAAATCTCCAGAAAGTAGCCGATGAGCCCGAACAGGATGGCGAGCCCCCCGAGGATGAATGCGACCGGGAAGCCCGAGAAGAGCAGGCACGCGAGGCTCATGAACATCACGATCGGGATGTAGTCCTGGGCGAAGTACAGGACGTCCCGCCGGGCGTCGTCCGGCAGGCTCCAGACGACGAAGAAGGCGACGACCACGACGGCGATCACCGCACTCACGATATAGAGCCCGGTTCTCAGCTCCGCCCGTACGACGGTTTCGGTTCGTTCCATGGTGTGCCCGGCCTGCGGTCAGTCGGAACCGTAACCCCTGGAGCCCGGGACGGGCTCCAGGGACGGAAGAGCGAACGAATTCGCTACTGGTAGGTGCCGTCGAGCGACTGGGCGTCGCCCCAGATCCGGTAGGTCTCGCGGAAGGCGAGATAGCTGTCCGCGATCTTCTTGAAGACCGGGTCGGCGGCGGACTCCTCCGCGATGACCTCGAGCCACGCACGCTCCAGAATTGCCAGGGTCTCGTCGTCCCAGCGCTTGACGTGGACGCCGTGCTTCTCGCCCATCTCGATCATCGCCAGGGGATTCGTCGCCTCGGTCTCCGCGTAGCCGACTACCACCTGCTCGGCCGCCGCGGCCTGGATCATCGCCTTGTACGCATCGGGCAGCGCGTCGTGCTTCTCCTTGTTCATGATCAGCTCACTGCAGGAGATCTGCTGATGCCAGCCGGGGAAGTAGTTGTAGGAGGCGACCTGGTGGAATCCGTACTTGATGTCGGTAATCGGCATCGAGAACTCGGTCGCGTCGATGACGCCCTTCTCCAGGGCCGGGAAGATGTCCGCGCCGGCGAGCAACTGGGTGGAAGCGCCCATCTTCTGCATGACCTTCGCGCCGAGGCCGAAGAACCGCATCTTGAGGCCCTTGAAGTACTCGGTCGGGTTGGTGACTTCCTCGCGGAACCAGCCGGAGGTCTCCGGACCGATGCAGAAGCTGTCGACCGAGGTCACGCCGTGCGCGTTGTAGAGCTCCTCGCGCAACTCGTCGCCGCCACCGAACCGCTTCCAGGCCTGAAACTCGCCGAGGGAGGGTCCGAACGGCACCGCGGTGAAGAACGCGACCGCACCGCCGAACACGTGGGTGTGGTAGCCGGGGGTCGTCCAGCCCGCGTCGACCGCGCCCTTTCCGACCGGCTCGAACTCCTTGGCGCCCGGCACCAGCGCGCCCGGCTCGTGGAACTTGATCTGGAAGTTGCCTCCCGACATCTGCGATATGCGCTCGGAGAACGCCACACCGGTGGTTCCGAGCACGGGGACCTGGGAGCCGAAGGCGCTCGACATCTTCCAGCGAACGCGCTCCTGCGCACCCGCATCGAGTGCGGCAACCAGGGCGACGGAGCCGGCGAGGCCTGCCGCCACGATGGAACGTGTGTGATCTTTGAACATGATTCCTCCTTACTCTTCAAAGTGCTATTGCCTGCAAGCGTCTTCCCCTTCTTACCGGAGAGCTCGGTAGGCGGTCAATGCGTGCCACGTGTCCAGGGCGCCTCTCGTCGAGGCGGCCATTGCACTGATGACGCACGGCATCGGACTCTATCAGAATTGTTTGGGCATAAGTGCCATGAAATTCCGGCCAATCGTGTACCGTTTACCGGCTCGAAGCCTCTGAAACACCAGCCTCTCGGCTCGGACGGGCTCCGCCGCGAAGACCGCACGGCATCCGACGAAGCCGGTTCGGTATCGGGGGACAGTTTCCTTCGGCCCACCCAATCTGCCGGTGGACGACTGCTGCGGCTCTCCCGCACAGTGGACGCGCCGGAAACATCACCAGCCGCCGGTCTCGAGCCAGCGGTCGACCTCGTCCATCCGATCGTGGCCCCAGAACGGCTCGCCGTCGACAATGAAGAACGGCGAGCCGAAAATTCCGCGCTCGATCGCGTCGTTCGTCACCTCCTTCAAGCGGTCCTTGATTGCGGGCTCCTGAACGCCGGCAAGAAGTGCGGCGCGGTCGGCGCCGGACTCGGCAGCGACGTCCGCGACCACCTCGGCCTCGGAGATGTTCCGGCCGTCGGCGAAGTAGGCGCGATAGAGTGCCTTCGCCAAGGGTCTCGCCCCGTCGGCGTCGGTTCGCTCCATCCAGTACACGGCGCGGCAGGCCGCGACGGTCGCGATCGGGAAAGGGTCGGGAAACTGGAACGGCACCTTGTGACGCCGTGCGCTGCGGACCATGTCCCGCCTGCTGTACTCGCCCAACATCGGTCGGTTCACCACCGGGGAAGAGCCCGTGACCTTCATCGCCACGCCCATGAGGAACGGGCGCCAAATCACGTCGCGGTCATGTCGATCCGCCATGTCGTCGATGCACTCACTCGCGAGATAGCCGTACGGGGATGAGAAGTCGAAGTAGAACTCGATGGGGGCGGACATTGTTTCCGGTCCTCGTCCACTGGAATGGCGGCAAGCAGATGCACGTAACTGTATCGAAGATCGACACCCGCCGCCGACATCGAGGCTCCCATGGCCGAATGCACCCCGGTTCGGTCACGGCGAACCCGGCGTCGATCGAGGTCGCGACCCGCTCGCCTCGAACCGGCTGGAATGCGTGGACGGGACGGCGGCGCACGACGAGGAACGGGAGTCCGCACCAGGATTCCCTCGGAATTCGACGATTCCCGGTGACGATCCGTCGCGATGGTGTGCGCCTCCGACAGTATCGGCGCGCTCCGCACGATGCTCGACACCTGCGGCAATCACTACTACACCGCCCCGGGCTCCCCCGCTAACCTGCCGCCAAACATCGGAGCCCGTCGGTCACCGGGTTTGCCATGTCCGTGTGTCCGAGGCGTTCCCTGCTGCGCCCGAGGTGTAGTGTGCGGACGCACCACGCAGGAGGCGAACACGAATGAACATCACAGACATCTCCGGGATAGGTGACACGACCGCGCAGCGATTGGAGGCACACGGTATCGTCTCGGTCGAGGCGGTTGCGCGAGCGTCGATCGAACAGCTCGTCGCGGTTCCGGGAATCGGTGCGGACCGAGCTGTCGCGCTCAGGCAGTCCGCAATGCGATTGCTGCCGGAAGCCGCTGACGCACGGGAGGCGGGCGCGGCCCCGGTGCGGACCGACCACAGGGCGAAGCCACGAAAGGACAAGGAGGGAAAGAAAGACCGGAAAGACAAGAAGAAGGACGGCAAACGGCGGGAGAAGCAGAAGAAGACGAGGAAAAAAGAGAAGAAAAAGAAGAAGAAAGAGGACAAGGTGAACAAGGGGCGCAGGAAAGGAAAAAACAGACGAAAATAGGCACGAGAAACACCGTTGCGCCCGAGGTCGCGATGACATGGCGCCACTCCCGGACAGGCATCCGATCGCCGGGACAAGCCCGTTGTCGGGGCCGACGGTCCAGCGACGCCGAACCGCTTTCCGACCCGCCTCAGCCCTCGGACGTGCGCGAGATGCGCAATCGCGCAATCGGACTGACAACGTTCGAGCGTCGCCGCCCGGCCTCCGGATTCGGGCTGTCGGTCGCCGGTCTCGGAGGCCGCGCCGGCATGGCGCATCGCGTCGGGATACCGGACGCGGCTGTCGAGCACGGACGGAGGTAGCGCCGTGGACTGGATGCTTCGGGAACTCGCGAGCTCCACCGAGACGCTGAGCGCGTTCCTGACCCCGGATCTGTCCCGCATCGGCGATCCCGACATCGTCGTGCGCCTCGTGCTTCAGGTGCTGCTCCTGCTCGGTTCGGCCTACTTCTCCGGATCCGAAACCGCGCTGTTCTCGCTTTCTCGTCTCGACCTGCAGAAGCTGCGAAGGGAGCGCAATCGACACTCCGACGCATTGCACGAACTGCTCGACCACCCGCGGCGCCTCATCATCTCCATTCTGTGCGGCAATGAACTCGTCAACATCGCATCCGCCGCCAACATGGCGGGGCTCCTGGTGGTGTTCTACGGTCCGGAGCGCGCGGGAATCGTCACCGTGCTCGTGATGATCCCCCTGCTGCTGCTGCTCGGGGAGGTGACGCCGAAGACGATCGCGGTCTCGTCTCCGGTGACGGTATCCACGCGCATCGTGGCCGCCCCGATGACCTTGTGGGTGCGGCTCGTGACCCCTCTGGTGTGGGCGATTCGCGGCGCCTCCGATCGACTCACGACGCGCATCGTCGGCGAAGAGAAAGCGGCGGAGAACATTCTGCACGTCGACGAATTCCGAACCCTGGTCGACACGAGCGCCGAGGAGGGGGAGCTCAACGCGACCGAACGCGCACTCATCTACAACCTGCTGGAGGCGGGCGACACCGAGATCGTCGAGATCATGACGCCCCGCACCCGCACGAACTTCATCGAGGCGTCTCTCGACCTCGATCACGCGCTCGACCTGTTCCGTCGCTATCGGCACCCGCGGGTACCGGTCTACCGCGGTTCGCGCGACAAGCTGGTGGGATTCATGCACGCGGAGGACATCGTGCGAACGGTATTCGACGAAGCCGACCTCTCCTCCATCACCCTCGACGACCTTCTGCGCCCGCCCGTCGTCGTCCCCCTGACCAAGAATGTCGACGAGATGTTCGACTTCTTCCAGGCCAATCAGGCGCGCGCGGCGGCGGTACTCAACGAGTTCGGCGGCGTGGAAGGGTTCGTCACCATGAAGGATGTGCTCACCTTCATCTTCGGGCAGATTTCGGGCGAGATCCACGGGCAGGAGCACTACGAGGAGCGCGACGAGGACGTCTACGAGGTCCCGGGCGAGATGAAGCTCACGGACTTCAACAACCTCTCGAACTTCGGGATCGAGGACCCGCGGATGACCACGATCGGGGGTGTGGCGTTCCGCCACCTCGATCGCCTGCCGAGGGTGGGCGACGACGTGACGGTGGAAGGGGTCCGAATCACCGTGCTGGAGATGGAGGCGCACCGAATCGCCCGGGTCCGGGTCGCTCGTGGACAGGTGGCGTTGGAGCGGGAGGACGAAGAGTCGGAGACCGAGAACGTCGCGGCCGGCTTGCCGGCGCAACCGCAACCTGAGCCTGCGGCCGAGGAGCGACCTTCGGCGGACGGGACAGTGGGACTGCGGGCGGAGAAGACGATGGCATCGTCGGCGAGAGACGCCAACGCCGAACTCGCGTCGCCCGTCGGACAGACCGAGAGCGAGGGACCGACCACCGGTCCCGGCACACCCGGCCGACAACGGTCCGCCGCCGACTGAACGAGGGGACGAGACGCCATGGAACTCTTCTGGATTCTGGTGAGCATGCTGGTCCTGCTCCTTCTCAAGGGTTTCTTCTCCGGTTCGGAAATCGCGCTCGTCAACGCGGACAAGATCAAGCTGAACGCGCGGGCGAACCAGGGACACCGGGGGGCGAAGCTCGTTCTGCGCCTGTTCCAGCGCCCCGAGGTGCTGCTCGGCACGACGCTGGTCGGCACCAACATCTCCACCGTGATCCTCACCACCATCGGCACCCTGCTCATGATCCGCCACTTCGGCGAGCGCGGCGACCTCCTCGCCTTCCTCGTGTTCACGCCGTTGTTCCTGATTTTCGGGGAGATCGTGCCGAAGAGCGTCTACCAGCAGAAATCCGACGACATCGCCCTCATCGTGGTGTACCCGCTACGGGGGTTCTCGGCGCTGTTCTACCCGATCGTGTTCATCTTCTCGCGCGCCGCCCGGCTCGCCGCCCGCGTGGTGGGCGTGCGCCCGGCGGGCCACACGCCGTTCATGACCCGGGAGCTTATCCGCTCCGTCGCCGACATGGCCGAGCGCACCTCGACGGTGAGCGCCTTCGACCGGAGCCGGATCCGCCGAGTCATCCGCTTCGCCGAGACCACGGTGGGCGAGGCGATGATTCCGGTGGCCGAAATCACCGCCATCAACGAGCGCACCAGGACCGCGAATGCGATCGAGCTCGTTCGCCGGCACGGATTCAACCGGCTTCCGCTGTACCGGGGGAACATCAGCAACGTCGTCGGCATCGTCACTCTGACCACTTGGGACCTGATCGATCCCGGACTCGCGGAGCGTCCGATCGACGACTTCACGCATCCTGCCCACTACGTCTCCGCCCATCAGACCATCGACGAGCTGCTCCCGGTGCTGCGCACCCGCAACGATCACATGGCGATCGTGGTCGACGAGTTCGGTTCCACGGTGGGGATGATCACGATGGAGGACGTGCTGGAAGAGGTCGTCGGCGAGATCGACGTGGGCTACGACTTCGACGAGTACCTTCCCCGGCGCCGGCGCGTCTACGAGATGCTCGACGAAGAGGTCTACCTGATGGATTCGCGCTTGGCCGTCTCGGAGGTCAACGACGCGCTGGAGATCAATCTTTCGATGAAGGAATCGCACACCATCGGCGGACTCGTCATGACGAGGCTTCGCCGCATTCCGATGCGAGGGGAGAGCATCGAGGAGTCGGGGTATCGCTTCACCGTGGAGGAGGCATCGGAGCGAACCGTTCTCAAGCTGCGTGTCGAGCCGGTGGGAGCGGTTGCACCGGCACGGGCGAGCGGCAACGAGGAAGGACGCTGACGCGGCGTCCTGACGTCGACCGCGAAGACGTCTTCCGCCGCACCCTGCTCCGCCCGACCGATCGGCTGGCGGAAGGCTCGGTGCGCTTCCGCGTGACGTCTTCGACGACCTGCTGATTCAGCCACACTGATTGCAATCGGACCGACACCGGCGCGAGCGCCTGATCCGCCAGCGCGCCGAGCTGTCACCATCCTGCAAGAATTTCGCGCTATGGGTGCGGGAACCAATTCGAATACAATGGAGCCCCGCCCATGGAACCTCTCGGTGTGTCCCGCAAGAACAAATCCGAAGAGTCCGTAGTCGCGCCAGGGCACGATCCCGGCCGTCCCATCATCATCGCCATCGACTTCTCCGACGACTCGAAGGCGGCCCTCGAATGGGGACTGGAAGAGGCGGCTCTCAGAAAGGCGCCGGCGGCGATCCTTCATGTCGTTCACGATCCTGCGGAAACACCGGGCTACTACAACAAGAAGAAGAAGCTCATAGTGCCACTGACGGAGGCGGCGGAGCAGCTCTTCGACGAGTACATCGAAGAGTGCAGCAACGAGATTCCCGCTCTGAAGTCGACGGACGAACTTCTCGTGAGGCGAAAGCTGGCAAAGGGAATCCCGGTTCGGCGCATTCTGGAATTCTCCGAGAAATGGGATGCGCGGATGATTGTGATGGGCAGCCGCGGCCAGACTGGTATCAAGCACCTGCTGATGGGCTCGAAGGCCGAGCAGGTCGTCCAGTTGGCGTCCATTCCCGTCGTCATCGTGAAGTCGCCGGCCACGAAGAAGAGCGAATGAGCCAGGCCACCGGCATCGGCCATTTCGATTCGTGCGTCCGACACGGGATGTAGCGGCGTTCGAGCGATGTCGCGGGGATCGGACCGCCACTCGCAGCGGCGCCCTGCGGTCGAGCGCCGGTACGAACAATGCGGACTCGGGGCGTGCAGCGATGACCGATTTCACGGCTGAACGTTGCCAACGGGTGGGTATGCGCGTCGCGTTCGGAATGGGACTCGGCATCGTGCTGTGGATGTTCGCGATGCCGGGTGTCGCCGCGGCCGACGGTTCGGGGCTCGACTGGACCGCGATGCTCATCCAGCTCGCCGGGGGGCTGGCGCTGTTCCTGTTCGGCATGGACCAGATGGGAGAAGCGCTCAAGCTCGTCGCCGGCGAGAAGATGCGCCAGATCCTGGGCAAGCTGACGACCAACCGGGTCATGGGCCTGGTCACGGGCGCCGTGGTGACCTCCGTCATCCAGTCGTCCTCGGTCACCACGGTGATGCTGGTGGGGTTCGTGACCGCGAACCTGATGTCGCTCTCGCAGGCCATCGGCGTCATTCTCGGCGCGGACATCGGGACCACGATCACCGCCCAGATCGTCGCCTTCCCGATCAAGAAGTACGCGCTGGCGCTGGTCGCGGCCGGATTCCTGATGACCTTCACGAGCAAGAAGGAGGACATCAGGCAGTACGGCGTCCTGATCATGGGGCTTGGCCTGATCTTCTTCGGAATGGCGGTCATGAGCGGGGCGATGAAGCCGCTCAGGAGCTATCAGCCCTTCATCGACCTCATGCAGAACGTCTCCAATCCGCTGATCGGCATCCTGGTCTCGACCGCGTTCACGGCTCTGGTCCAGTCCTCCTCCGCGACCATGGGCATCGTCATCGTGCTCGCATCGCAGGGGCTGATCTCCCTCGAGGGCGGCATCGCGCTTGCCTTGGGCGCGAACATAGGCACCTGCGCGACGGCGGGACTGGCCGCGATCGGCAAGCCGCGTGAAGCGGTCCGGGTGGCGGTCGCCCACGTCACCTTCAAGATCGTCGGGGTGCTGCTGATCGTCTGGTTCATCCCGCCGTTCGCCGACCTCGTGCGCGGCATCTCGCCGGCCGCCGAGCACCTGAGCGGCATGGATCGGCTCGCTGCCGATACTCCGCGTCAGGTGGCCAATGCCCACACCCTGTTCAACGTCGGCATCGCGTTCCTGTTCCTGCCGTTTGCCGGAGTGTTCGCCCGGTTCTGCGAGTGGGTGGTGCCCGACCGGCCGCTGACCGAAGCCGAGGAGATCGACGCCCGGTACGAGCCGAAGTACCTGGACGACGTGCTCCTGGATACACCGGCCCTGGCTCTCGAGCGAGCGCAACTGGAGATCGGTCGGCTCGGCGATCGGGTCGGTGTCATGTACGAGGAATTCCTCGAGCCCACTCTTGCCCACGACACGGCCCGGCTGGAGGAAGTCGCCGAGATGGATGTCGACGTCGACGTGCTGCACGCCCGCATCGTGGAGTACCTGGCGCAGATCAGCGCCGGGGAGCTGTCGCACAACGAATCGGATGCGTTGCTCCGGCTGATACAGGCGGCCAACCAGATCGAGCACATGGGCGATCTCATCGAGGTCAACCTGGTCGGTCTGGGACAGAAGCTGGCCGAAGATGGAGTCACCGTCAGCCCGGCCACCGCGGACATCATCCGCGACTACCACAGAAAGGTCGGAGATGCGTTGCGTAGGTCCACCGAAGCAATGCGCGAGGCGGACAGGAAGCTTGCCCGTCAGGTGCGAAGAATGAAGCCGGAGATGGCGGAGCTGGCCACGAGCACGGTCCGCCACGCGCTGGATCGCCTCGTCGTGGACGAGCCGAACCGGATGCAGGCATATACCAGAGAGATGGAGCTGATCGAGAACCTCACCCGCATCTATCGCCACAGCCGCCGTCTCGCCGGGCTGGTGGCGCCCTGAACGGCTGGTGGCGCCCCGAACGACGGCACGGACGCGGGCGACACCTCGACCATCAACCGCACACCCGCAATTCGACACACGCCACGGGCGGACGGAACGGCTCTCGCGCAACCGTCCCGCCGGTGAGGGTGCGGCGCCAATCCGGCTCCCTTGCCGCGGACCCGATTGCACCCGGGGTCCGGGCGACGCGAAAGCGGACCGGCTCAGTCGACGTCGATGGCCCGGACCGATGCCTCGTGGATGTATCGCTTCAGTGTGTCCCTGACCGCAAGCACTTCTGCAAGCCCGTGCTTGACGACGTCGCTGACGCTGACGATCCCCACGAGGACGTCCTGCTCCACGACCGGGAGATGGCGGATGCGTTGATCGATCATCTGGTTCATGAGCTGGTCGACCGACGATTCCGGAGTACAGGTCCGGACCTCGCGGGTCATGAGACTCGAAGCGGGTTCCGTCAATACGTCGGAGCCCCGGTCGGCGACGCTGCGGACGATATCACGCTCCGAGAGGATGCCCGCGAGCCCACCGCCTTCGTCGACGACGGGCACCGCTCCGATGCGTGCATCTCGCAGCACGCGGGACACTCTTTCGACCGAGTCCGTCGGCAACACGCTGACGACCTTGGAGCCCTTGTCCTTGATGATTTCGGAAACACGCACGACTTCTGGTCCTCCGGGCGCGGTCTTGCGCAGCGTCGGGCTTGCGGGATTGGGGGCACTCGTCGGACGCGGCGAGCATGCGATGGTGCCGCGCCGACGTATTCGGCTCCGCTGCTGCGTCGATCTCCTGGAACAGGCGTCACGTTATTCCTCAAATGTGTCACAAATTTGACAAAATGGCGGTCGAGGACATCCGGCGGGGACGCGTCCGGAAACATGATCCGGCATTGCGGCGACATTCCGGAGGACGGGGGTCCGGACTGCAATTGCCGCTGGTGAGTCGGACCGCACATTGCCGGTCCCGGCATGCTCTCCTGGAGGTTCGCTCAGGCCAACCGGGCACCGAGCAGGCGTGAACGCGCACGAACAGGCCGCCACCGGCCACGTCATCTTCGGATGGGACCCGATCTGGGTCTCGAGCATCCTCTTCGTCCTCACCTACGCGGTCATCGTCAGCGAGCGGGTCAACCGTGCAATCGTTGCCCTGGTCGGGGCCGGTCTGATGATCTCGCTCGGCGTCCTGAACCAGGAGACCGCGATCAGGGGCGTGGACTTCAATACCCTCGGACTCCTGACGGGGATGATGGTGATCGTGGCCATCACTCGGCGCAGCGAGGTGTTCCAGTTCATCGCCATCTGGTCGGCCAAGCGGGTGCTGGCACGTCCGTGGGCGATTCTGGTGATGCTGTCGGTGGTGACCGCGGTGTTCTCGGCGTTGCTGGACAACGTGACCACCGTGCTCCTCATCGCCCCGGTGACGCTGCTCATCACCGACGAGCTGGACGTCAGTCCCTATCCGTTCCTGGTTGCGGAGATCTTCGCGTCGAACATCGGCGGCACCGCGACGCTGATCGGCGATCCGCCCAACATCATGATCGGATCCGCGGTGCGGCTCACGTTCAACGACTTCCTGATCAACCTGGCGCCGATCACGCCCCTGATTCTGGTGGTGACGCTGGCCGTGTTCTACTTCATCTACGGGCGCGGGATGGGGGCCAGCGACGAGCGCCGCGCGCACATCATGCGCTTCAGGGAGCGCGAAGCGATCACCGACGTACCGTTGCTGAAGAAATCGCTCGCGGTGCTCGGGCTCGTGATCGTCGCCTTCGTGTTCGCCCATCCGCTGCGGCTGGAGCCGGCGACGATCGCGATGTTCGGGGCGGCGCTCCTGCTGCTCGTCGCGAACGTCGGACGAAGCGCCGAGACACAGTCGGAGAACGTCCACCAGCGGTTCGGCGAGGTCGAGTGGGTGACCATCTTCTTCTTCGTGGGGCTCTTCATCGTCGTGCACGGCATCGAGCACGCCGGGGTGCTTGCCATCCTCGCCGGGTGGGTGCTGGAAACGACGGGAGGCGACCTCGCCGTCACCGCACTGGCCATCATGTGGATCTCCGCCGTCGCCTCCGCGGTGGTCGACAACATTCCGTTCGTCGCGACGATGATTCCGCTGATCAAGTCCATGGCCCCCAGCTTCGGCGGGCCCGAAGGTCTGATGCCGCTGTGGTGGTCGCTCGCGCTCGGGGCGTGCCTGGGCGGAAACGGATCGCTCGTGGGCGCCAGCGCAAACCTGATCGTGGCCGGCATGGCGGAGCGGGCCGGGCACCGGATCCGCTTCCTGCCGTTCATGATGCTCGCGTTCCCGATGATGCTGATGAGCATCGTGATCGCGAGCGTCTACGTCTATATCCGGTACCTGTAGAGAAGCGGTCGGACCCGCGGGGAGACAGGCGAATCATGCTTCCGGACGACCTTCTCATCGTGACCCGGACAGCCCGCTCGGGCATGCTGGTCCGCGACGTGTTCCGCGAGTGTCTTTCGTCGCGCGTGCAGTCCCTGCCCTACCGCGACGCGTCGGGACGCATCACCGGGCGCGTGACATTGAAGTACATCGCGAACCGCTCGATCGTTCCCGAGCACGTCGTGCAGCTCGCGCGCGTGGTGGGGGATCGGCTCCGGACGTTCGAGGAGATGGAACGCCGCCTCCCCGAGATTTTCGGCCATCCGGTCGAGAACTACGTGCAGGAGCCGCACGCATCGATCCCGTCCGCCACGCAGCTCATGAAGGCGCTCGCGATCATGGAGCACTACGACACGAGCTACCTCTTCGTCATCGACGAGGGCGCGTACCGGGGGACGATCACCATTCAGGGCATCGCCGCGTGGATGGCGCGGTTCGACCAGGGCGACTGACGGACCACCCTCTCAGCCGGAACCGATGCCCCGGAGCGCCCCGGCGCGCGCGAAGTGCTCGACGACGAGGCCGACCGGAAGCTCGGCCTCCACCACCACGGCTTCGCGGTGGCCCGAGCGGCGCATCAGGTGATCGAGCACCACGAGCCCCGGCAGTATCTTTTCCGCTCGCGCGATCGAATCGCGGTGCTCGCGCCACGCGGTGGGATCCAGCCCCTCCAGCCGCCGGATCACCGCATCGAGCGCAGCATGCGGCAGGGGACGGTTGGCGACCTCCGCCTTCGGCCGTCCCAGGACATACGATGCCGCGGTATTGGACGCGAGGCAGAGGAGTTGTCCCGTTCCCCCGGGCAGACAGTCGACGCTTCGGGCGAGGAATGCGTCGTACTCGGAGCGAGCCCGGGCAAATGCCGGTGCATGGGCGAACCAGGCGGCCCAGGCGCCCACGTAGCCGGGCTCCACGCATCTCGACTCGATCGCGCCCTCCGTCCGCCAGGCGACCTCGAGGCTCTGGCTGCCCAGATCGCTGACGAGCCGATTCGGCGCACCTCCGGTCGCGCTCAGATAGGCGAGCTCTGCCTCCCTCTCACCGGAGGCGACTTCGATCTCGACTCCCGACACCCGCGCGGCGCGAACCACCGCGCCGGCATTGCGCGCCTCGCGTAGCGCCCGCGTTCCCACCACGAGCACTTCAGTCGCTCCTTCGGCACGTCCCCCGGCCGCGAGCGCATCCAGGGCATCCATGATCCTGGCGATCATCGCCTCCGAGATGGAGCCACGGTTCTCCGCAAGGTGCTCGCCGAGCTCCATCCGTACCTTGTCGAGAGGCCGGGCGACGATTGCGCCGCCCGCAATCCGTCCCACCACCGCCTTGAAGTTCCTGCTGCCGAGATCGATAGCGCACACCACCGCTCCCGGGCAATCGGGCCGGTCAGCGCGCCCTCCGGCGTCTGGTCCGTGTTCGCCTCCTGCCACAGCGCCTCCTCTCACTTCGCAATTGCCGAACCCGGTGAAGACGTCACGCTCCCGCCCGCACTCCTCGGGAAATGAACCATCGATTTGCAGCCGTTGCCCTCGATCAGAACCGAATTCCGGCGCAGTTCCAACCGACGGAAATTCGACCATTGCCGAGGCCGGCGTCGATCGCAGGACGACGGCGAGTTCGGCCAGGTACGCGATTCGAACCCGGGATCTCGACCTGTGGTACGGCACCTTCCAGGCCCTGTTCGACGTGGACCTCGACATCAAGGCCGGGATCATCACCGCATTGATCGGTCCATCGGGCTGCGGAAAGACGACGCTGCTGCGCAGCGTCAACCGCATCAACGAGCGTCTCGGCTACGTGCGCATCGAGGGCACCATCAGGGTGCACGGCAAGAACGTGTACGACAGCGACGTCGAGCTCGTCCAGCTTCGCAAGCAGGTCGGCATGGTCTTTCTGCGTCCCAATCCTCTTCCGGTCTCCATTCGCGACAACGTGCTGTTCGGCTACGACCTGCACGCACGCGAAGAAGGCGCGTCGAAGAGCGAGCGGGAAGACATCATGGAGGGCGCGCTTCGCCAGGTCCTGCTCTGGGACCAGGTCAAGGACCGGCTGCACCACAAGGCCACCGAGCTCTCGCTTGAGGAGCAGCAGAAGCTGTGCATCGCGCGTCTGTTGCCGGTCAAGCCGGCGGTGCTGCTGATGGACGAGCCCTGCTCGGCCCTCGATCCGAACGGCACGGCGGCGGTCGAGGAGCTGGTTTGGGAGCTGCGCGGGCAATACACGATCCTCATCGTCACCCACAACATGGCCCAGGCCCGGCGCGCGAGCGAGGAGTGCATCTTCATGCTGCTCGGAAAGGTCATCGAGCACGCACCGACCGGCGACATGTTCGTCACGCCCCGCGAGCGCCAGACCGCGGACTACATCGAGGGACGGTACGGGTAGATTCAGCGTCCGGCCGGAGGCTTTCGCATCTTCAAGCACCTACGCGGTGACTTGCCATGTTGCCAATCACCGCCTCCGCGGAATTCCACTCTTGCACAGGTGCGTCGAGGTCGAAGCGGTGCCGTAATCGCACCTCCGACGCAAACGACCCGACTGCATCGTGTGCGCGTGCCGCACGCAGAGCGGGAATTGTAAGGACACCGGTACGGCTCTAACATTCTGCCGCAGTTTTCGAGTCCGCCGGCGAGCTTGTCCAATACCCAGGCTTCCGCTCGCACGCGGCGCCACACACGACACACCGATGCGTGAACGCTACGACAGAATTCGTGTCGAGCCCGTCACCGGCGCCCTGGGCGCCGAGATCCACGGCGTCGATCTCGCTCACGAACTCGACAACGAGACATATTCGGAGATCTCCGACGCCTTCCTCGATCACCTCGTGCTGTTCTTCCGCGACCAGAAGCTCACCCCCGAACAGCACAAGGACTTTGGCAGGCGCTTCGGCGCCCTTCACGTGCATCCGTTGACGGAGGGCATGCCGGGCCATCCGGAGATCGTCGAGGTCGTCAAGGAGGCGGATGAACTCCACAATTGGGGGGACGGATGGCACACCGACCTGCCATTTCTCGCCGAACCCCCGATGGGCTCCATTCTGTATGCCCGTGACGTGCCGCCCTTCAGCGGCGACACCCACTTCGCCAACATGTATCTCGCCTACGAAACGCTCTCCGACACCATGCAGGGCCTGATCGGCGGTCTGAAGTGCATCTTCCATGGGAAGGTCGCCAACTACAGTCGGTTCGCGGGCATGACTGCGATCGAAAATGGCGG
Source organism: Gammaproteobacteria bacterium (assembly GCA_022826505.1). Taxonomy (GTDB): domain Bacteria; phylum Pseudomonadota; class Gammaproteobacteria; order HK1; family HK1; genus HK1. Next base: position 11,413 of record JAJDUQ010000132.1, on the reverse strand, counting down.
CGATTTCAGCGCCGCCCACCCCATCGTGCGCACGCACCCGGTGACCGGCAGGAGGGCACTGTACCTCCAACGCACGACCGGCAGGTCCATTGAAGGCATGAGTGCGAAGGAAAGCGCCGCGATACTCGGCTTCCTGTGGGACCATGCCGAGAATCCGGACTTCTCGTGCCGGTTTCGGTGGCGTGCGAATTCGATCGCGATGTGGGACAACCGCTGTACTCAGCATCGCGTCAGCGCCGACTATTTCTGCTCCGAACGGAACTTCCCTCCCATGCGCAGACATCTTCACCGCGTCACCGTGGAGGGAGATCGGCCGTACTGATTCGAGCCGCCCGGCTCCGGACCCTCCGGCTCGGTGTCCCGAAGCTCGATCCGGATCTCTGCGATGGATTCGATGACGGCCGCGTCAACACCGTGACAGGCGGCTCCTTCCGGACCCAGCGCCCGGCACCGTCGATGAGCCGGATCCCCCTCCAGTCAGTCGCATGCTCTTCCATCGCCTCCAGGGCGCCTGCTTACTCTGCCGGGCGCGCTCTCGTGCGTGCGGAGACGGACACGGCGTCGCGCAGCTCGCGTTCGAGGCGCGCGCCCTCGGCCGCGCGCGGCTTCGCGAAGCGGGCCAGGGCGAGGTAGACCACCGGCGTCAGATAGAGCGTGAAGAGCGCCGCGAGGCCGAGACCGCCGAACACCACCCAGCCGATGGCCGCGCGAGCCTCGCCCCCGGGACCTCCGCTCAGAATCAGGGGCAAGCCGCCGAGGACCGTCGAGATCATGGTCATCACGATTGGGCGCAGCCGCACCCGGGCGGCGGTCTCGATGGCGTCGCGCACGGCAAGGCCGCGGTCGCGCAACTGTTCGGCGAACTCGACCACCAGGATGCCGTTCTTCGCCATGATGCCGATGAGCATGACGAGGCCGATCTGCGAGTAGATGTTGAGCGAGGTGCCGGTCAGGAACATCGCCAGCACCGCGGCGGCGAGGCCGAAGGGTACGGTCGCCATGATCACCGCGGCCGAGACGAAGCTCTCGAACTGGGCGGTCAGCACGAGGAAGACCACGATGAGCGCGATGGCATAGGTCAGCGCCACCTCGCGCGAGGTCTCCTCCAGCGCCGCGGCCTCGCCCAGCAGGATCATCTCGATGTCCGGGGGCAGGAGGCGCTCGGCCAGGCCCTTCAGGTCCTCGACGGCATCGCGCAAGGGATAGCCGACGACGGTGTCGGCGTCGATCTCGATGGCACGGTGCTGGCGGTGGCGGTCGAGTTCGGCCGCGACGCCCTCCTCGGTGATGGTGGCGACGCTCGACAGCGGCACCAGCGCACCGGAACGGCTTCGCACGTGGAGGTTCACCAGATCGGTCGGGTCGTCGATGGCGCCGCCCTCGGCCTCCAGCAGAATGGGGATCATCTGGTCGTCGACGTTCAGGTCGGTCACTTCGTCGCCGTCGATCATCGCGCGCAGCGTTGCCGCGATGCCGTCGAGCGGCAGGCCGAGATCGGCGGCGCGGCGTCGGTCGAGATGCACGGAGAGCTGCGGCTGGGTGGGCTGGTAGGAGATATCGGGATCGCTCAAGTGGGGGAGGTCGTCCTCGATGGCCCGGGCGAATGTCCTGGCGACCTCGAAGATGCGTTCGTAGTCGGTGCCGAGCAGAGCCACCTCGACGCCGGTGGCGCTGCTCGCGCGAAGGCCCAGCGAGTTCGGACTGGAGACCCTGACACGCGCCCCGGGGATCTGCGCCATGGAGCGGCGCAGCTCCCTCATGATCTCGTGCTGGTTGCGGTGGCGCTCGTCCCACGGCGCGAGCGGCGCGATGGTGTGGACGCGGTTGAGGTCCCAGCGCCCGACGGTGGTGAGCACGCGTGCGATCTCGCCGCTCGCGACGTAGGGCTCGAGGACCTCCTCGATGCGGTCCGCCTGCCGATCCGAATAGGCGAGACTGACGCCGTCGGGCCCGGTGGCGAAGACGCGCAGCACGCCGCGATCCTCGGGTGGGATCAGCTCCTCGTCGAGGACCCCGAACAGCGCCCAGGCGAAGGCGCCGAACGCGAGCGCAACGGCCGCTGCGACCACGGGCGCGCCGAGCGCCAGACGCAGCGTGCGTCCATAGAGCCCGGCCAGCCACCGGCCGAGTGCGGTGAGCCGGCGCCGTCGCGCCGGCGGGCCCTCCGGCAACCGGGCCGCGAGCGCCGGCACCAGGGAAAGCGCAACGAACGAAGAGATGGTGACCGCGATCGCCAGGACGAATCCGAACTCCCGAAACAGGCGTCCGGCGGTGCTCGGCAGGAAGGAGATCGGAACGAAGACCGACACCAGGGTGATGGTCGTGGCGACCACCGCGAAGAAGACCTGCCGCGTGCCGAGCACCGCCGCCGCGCGGCTCGCGAGCGCCGGGCCCCGGCGGCGCTGGATGTTCTCGAGCACGACGATGGAATCGTCGACGATCATGCCGGTGGCGAGCACGAGCGCGAGCAGGGTCAGCAGGTTGATGGAGAAGCCGGCGAGCCAGATCGCCGCCACCGTGCCGATGAGGGCCAGGGGGATGGCCACCGTCGGAATCAGCGTGGCGCGCAGCGAGCCGATGAAGAGCCAGATGGTGGCCACCACGATCGCCACCGCGATGGACAGGGTGATGACCACCTCGCGCACCGAGCCGCGGATGAAGGTCGCGTCGTCGGCGATGGTCGTGACCTCCACCTCGTCGAAGCGATCGTTGAGGCGCTCCACCGCGCGGGTCACGCCGTCGGAGATGTCCAGCGTGTTCGACCGTGCCTGCCGGACGATGCCGAGACCGAGGACGCGCCGTCCGTCCTCGCGCACGTAGGACTGCGCGTCCTCCGCCCCGAAGAAGACCTCTGCGACGTCACCGATGGTCACCGTGTCTCGGAGGATCAGGTGACGCACCTGATCCGCGGTGACCACGGTGGCGTCGGCGCGCACGATGAGCTCCTGGTCCTCGGAGCGGAAGCTGCCGGCGGGCAGGTCGAACGGAGCGCTGCGAAGCACCGCCGCGACGTCGCCGACGGACAGTCCGAACGAGGTCAGACGCAGGGGATCGACCACCACGCGCAGCCGGCGCTCGCGGTCGCCGAACAGATTGACGGTGGCGACGCCGTCGATGGAGACGAGGGCGGGGATGACGTCCTTTTCGACGATTCGGGTCAGCCCCTCCTCGCTCAGCGACCCGCTTGACGCAGCCAGGCGCACGATGGGGCTCGCGTCGGCATCGGCCTTGATGACGGTGAGCCGCTCCACCGCTTCGGGGAGCTGCCGCTCGACCCGGCTGACCGCCTCGCGCACGTCGCTCGCCGCGGCGTCGAGGTCGACGTCGGGAGCGAAGACCACGCGCATGCGGAAGTTGTTCTCCTCGCTCGACGAGCGCACCTCCTTGACACCGCCGACGCGCGCCACCGCGCCTTCCACCAGCGCGGTCACCTCGACGTCGACCGTTTCCGGTGACGCACCGGGGAAGTTCCCTCGCACCGTGACCACGGGATGATCGATGTCGGGCAGCTCGCGCACCTCCATGCCGAGGACGGCGGCGAGTCCGGCAAGCGCGATCAGCAGGTTGAGCACCAGGACCAGCAACGGGCGACGGATCGCCAGCGCCGGAAGGTCTCGGCCGATCATGACGGGAAAACCGGCACGCTCACGAGGACTGCCGGAGCGTGGCGACCGTGACGGACAGACCCCGTCTCAGGCGCTGAATGCCCTCGACGACGACCGGCTCGCCCTCTTCGAGCGCCGCGTCGACCAGCACCGTCGCCTCCTGTCGCTGCACGATGCGCACCGGCACCCGCTCCGCCGCACCCTCGCGCACCACCCAGACGAAAGCTCCTTCGGTGCCATGGCGGACGGAGATCTCCGGGACCAGGGGATAACGGCTGCCATGCACGTCGAGGGTGACGGCGAAGCTCATGCCGGGGCGGAAGGCGTCGCCCGCGTTCGCCACTCGCGCGCGGGCGGTGAAGCTTCGGCTCACGGGATCGATGCGGCTGTCGAGAGCGACGATCTCGCCGGTGATCGGCTGTTCGCGGGCGGCCCAGGTCGCGACCTCGACGGGATGACCCTTGCCGATGCGCCCCAGGAAGAGCTCCGGCACCGAGAAGCCGACGAGCAGGCTGGCACGGTCGTCGAGGGTCGCGATGGCGTCGCCGGTGCCGATACGGTCGCCGACGTCGATCTCGGTCAGACCGACGAATCCATCGAACGGCGCGATGACCTGGCGTTCGCTCAGTGCCACCTCGGCCTGGCGCAACGCGATTTCGGCCTCGGCGAGGTCGCTGCGGGCGTCCGAGACGGTCGACTCCGCGTACGCACCGCTGCCGGCCGAGCGTTCGTAGCGCGAAAGGAGCTGCCGCGCGTTCTCGGCCCGCACGCGGGCGAGGTCGACCGCCAGCTTCTCGCGACGGCTGTCGAGCTCCAGCAGCACGCTGCCGCGGCGCACGATCTGATCGGGAGCGAAACGGACAGCCGCCACCTCGCCGGCAGCCGCGGGATGGAGCGTGACCGACCGGTACGCCCGCGCCGTGCCGACGGCCTCGATGCGCGTGCGTAGGGCGCGAAGCTCCACCGCTTCGACGAGGACGGTGGTGGCGCGATTTTCGCCGCGGCGGCGCTCGGCCGCCTGTCCATCCGCCGAACTCGATGCGGCTTGGCGACCGTCCGCAGGCGCCACCAGCGGCCAGCCGTACCGGTATGCCGCGATGCCGGCGACGCACAGGACGGCGACGAGCGCAAGCTGCTTGATGAGGCTCATCCGAATTCCCGAAGCCCCGAGGCCGGACCGGCGGGGCCGCCCGAGCAGCCAACGGCCTCACGCTCGGATTGCTTTGGATGGTCAACTCACGGTGAACTGTCCCATCATGCCACGATCCTCATGCTCCAGAATGTGACAGTGATACATATAGGGATACTGCTCGGTCGCCGGATGATCGAAACGCACGACGATTTCCGACCAGTCGTCGTCATCCACCACTACGATATCTTTCCAGCCTCGCTGATCCGGTAATGCCGTTTCGCCTTCCATCCGCTCAATCAGGAACGAGCAGCCGTGCACATGAAACGGATGTGCGCCCTGATCGGAGCGGATACGCCAGCGTTCCCAGACGCCGCGTTCAATTCGTTCGTTAATCACGTTCATGTCCATCGCCGCACCGTTGATGGTCATGTCCATAGCGCCATGACCACCGTCGTCATCGCCATCACCGTTGTCCATGCCGAGCATGAAGTCACGAGTTCGCACTATCTCCTGGGGTTGCGGGCGGACAATGGCAGCCAGTCGCTCGGGTAGCGGCGCTGTATTTGCCGCCAGGGCGTTATCGACAGTCAACGTCAACGATGGCGGCGGAAGGGCAGCCTCGGATCGGCCGAACAGATTCGACAAACTGCCGAGAACGCCTTCTTCGTCATCGTCAAATTCGTCTTCGAACAGGGTCAGCAATCCGGCGGTCTTGCCATCGGCCATGTCAATGACGATTTCACATCGCTCGCCAGGTGACATCTCCATCATCGTCAACGGCACCGGCGCTTCCAGTAAACCGCCGTCACTGGCAATCTTGTGAAACGTACGGTTGTCGGCAAAGGTCACGATATAAAATCGTGCATTGGCACCGTTGAGAAGGCGCAACCGCACTTTGCCGGCGGGCACGTTGGCAACCGGCGCCACCGCGCCGTTGATGACGATGGTGTCACCCAGCCAGCCGTCCTCGTCTGCGTCAAGTAGTGAATAGACCAATCGACCTTGCTCATCGAAGGTTCGGTCCTGGATGACAATGGGCAAATCATCGACACCATATCGACGGGGCAGCGGCAGCGAGTCGGCTACCTCGTCATCGATGATGATGAGACCGGCCAGTCCACGATAGGTTTGTTCGCCGGTCTTGCCGTGGGTATGGGAGTGATACCAGCAGGTAGCTGCCGGCTGCACGATGGATAGACCGGGCTGCCAGTCTGCACCAGGTTCGATTGTCAATTGTGGACCACCATCGACCTCGCCTGGTACATGCAGACCGTGGCCGTGAACAGCCACGCTTTCGGTCAGTGTATTCCGGTAGCGCAAATCGAGTTCACTGTGTTGCCGGGTTCGAATCGTCGGTCCCAAGTAATCCTGGCTGAACCCCAGGGTTGGAGTCCTGACGCCGCGTTTAAAGCTCCAGGTGCCGCTGCGAATCCGCAGATCGATCGGCCTTCCCCGGCTACCGTCGACCACAGGGGGTATCGGTAGCCGGGTCGGTGTCGTCTTGCTCCAGATGCCGGGGACGTAACCCGCACCGAGCATGGCCGCGCTACCGGCAAGAAACTGCCGCCTCGAAAGTGCTGATGACATTCTGGTGATCCTCACTCTGATTGAGACAATCGATACTGCGGAAATGCAAACGAGCCGCCATGGAATCGGCATCATCCGTCAACACCAATCTCCAACCACGACAATGTCGTTCAACGATTCGCGGTCCCGAGTCAGGAGATTGACCGTCGCCGCCACGGATGCTGCCGTCGAACGACCGATGTCAGCCGCGGACAAGCCGCGAAGCGGACTGGCCGTCGGCTGAAACGCCGGGTTGGAGCCGCCCTGTCCAATACGCCGGGTGTCCTCGCCGATGAGCGACATTCTGCCGGTGAGGACCTCGATGTCGGCGAGGGGCTCGCCTCGGGAATGCGCCATGACTGTTGCGTCGGCAGGAACAAGCTCCAGCTTCGCGGCAGGAATCCGGAGTATCAGGCTCGATCCGTCGACCACTTCGTATTCGGGAGGCAAACCGGTGGCTTCCCGGGTTTCCGTGCGGATGATCGACACGCCGTCCCCCCGGCGTTCCATCAGGTACCTGCGATGATCCGACCCCGCCACGTTGGCGACGGGAATGCGGCCGAACACGTACGCTTCGCAATCCGAGTCGAAAACAAAACCACACAAACCCCATTCGGTGAAGGAAAGCAGGAAGTCCAGTATCCGCGCTGTTGCTCCTGACACCTGTCGCGCCGGCGGCTGTCGCGCCGTCGGTCTTGTCCGCGCAACCGACCCGCCACTACCATTTCGATCGTACCGGTCGATCCCGCCGAGCGCCGACGACTGTCGCGAGGAGTCGAGCCATGACCGACGCCAGTGTCCGATGCGCGCAATCCTTCCTGCCGGTGATCTGCCTCGGAACGGCACTGGGATGGTTCGGTGCCGCCCTTCCCGCCGAGACCGGCGACGACTCCGCCGGCGGCCTGACCGCGGACCTGGGCCACATCGACTTTCCCAACTCCGGCGCGCCCGAAGCTCAAGCCGCGTTCCTGGCCGGCATGAAGGCGTTTCACAGCTTTGAATTCGAGGATGCCGGCGAGGCGTTTCACAAAGCGCAAGCCATCGACCCCGACTTCGGGCTGGCCTATTGGGGCGAAGCGCTCAGCTACAACCATCCCCTGTGGTTCGAGCAGGATCGCCTGGCTGCCCATACCGCCCTGGCAGGATATGCATCGACGCCGGAAGACCGCGCAGCAAGAACGCCGGCCGGACGCGAGCGGAGTCTCATGGAAGCGGTGGACGTCCTCTACGGCTCCGGCGACAAGCTCTCCAGGGACATCGCGTATTCCGAGACGATGCGACGTCTGCACGAGACGTACCCCGAAGACGACGAAATCGCGACGCTGTACGCCCTGTCCCTGCTCGGCACCGTCCGCCGCGGCGACAAGGGGTTCGCCCGGCAGGTGCGCGCCGGGGCCATCGCCATGGAAGTATTCGCGCGCAACCCGGAGCATCCGGGCGCGGCGCATTTCATCATTCACGCCTTCGACGACCCGGAGCACGCGATTCTCGCCCTGCCCGCCGCAAAGGCGTACGCGCAGATCGCACCGGCCGCCCCCCATGCCCTGCACATGCCGTCGCACATCTTCGTCCAGCTCGGGATGTGGGAGGGCGTCGTGGCCTCCAATGAAGCCTCCTACGAGGCCGCGCTCGAGCACGTGGAACGCAAAGGTCTCGCACGAGGCCGGTCCGAATTTCATTCGCTGCAGTGGTACCACTACGGTCAGCTTCAGCTCGGCGACGAGGAGCAGGCGCAGTGGGCGCTCGACGAGGCGTTCCGGACACTGGAGGCGTTTCCGAGCAAACGGGTTCGCAGGGGCACCATGAAAATGCTCGCGCGCCACACGCTGGAAACGCAACGCTGGTCCGAGTTCGACCACCGCATTCTCACCGATGCCGATCGCCGTCACGCGGCGCTGCAGCTCGCCGTGGGTCTGAGTGCCGCGTACACGGGCAAGCCGGAGGCGGCGGAGGTCGCGCTGGCCAACATCCGGGATGCCCGTAAACGCCTGGAGGGAAAGGCGTCCAGGGCCTGGCGCGCCCGGATCGTCGCGGTCGGGGAGAAGGAGCTGGAGGCGGCACTGGCATCGGCTCGGGGCGACGATGATGCGGCCGAGGCATTTCTCGCGGAGGCGGCCGCTCTCGAGGCCGAGCTGAACGCCCCGTCCGGCCCGCCGTCGCCAATGAAGCCGGCGCACGAGATGTACGGCGAATTCCTGTTGGCACGCGGCCGGATGGAAGAGGCGACGGTCCAATTCAGGAGGGCTCTGGAACGCACGCCGAACCGCACCCGGTCCATCAGAGGTCTGGAACGCGCAAGACAGCATTCCTCGGACGTGAGCCTGCTTCAGTAGCAGATCGAGGATCGATTGGAAGCCCGCGTGGCGGACATGGGCCGACTCGACTTCGCCGGCGGTGCCTTCGACCTGATCCGGTGCGAAGGCGCCATCACGAGTTCTGCGTGCTCCGCAGCCGCTGAATCCGCCACAGCGTGCGGTTCGGCGAAGCGCCCCTCAGATATCCAGCCGCTCTTCCGACAGCGGCTTTCGTTCGGCCACGTTGAAACGGCCGTCGTAGATCGGCTGGCCGCCGGTGGTCGGTCCCTGATACTGGACGAAGAACATCAGCCCGCCGGTCTCGGTCGACAGGTCCTCTTCGAAGTGCGGATCGGCGTGGAACACCACCGTGCCGGGCCCGACTGTACGCGCGCCGATCCGGAACTCGCCCTCCAGCACGTACCAGACCTGCGCGAACTGGTGGCGGTGGCGCGGATGATGCGCGCCCGGTTCGTAGCGCACGAACCCGGCATTCGGATGGGTCGGGTCATCCGGTGTCGGGTGAAGAACCATCTTCGAGTGCTGGCCCGGGAACCGGAGCGTCTCCCAGTCCATCTCGTCCTCGTGAATATAGACGGGACCGTGGTCCTGCTGCTTGTGGTCGGGCATGGCACTGCTCCCTTCTTGATCACATCAGCGGTTGCCGAGTGTGGCGACGTCGTGTTGGAAGAACGAGAAGACCATACGGAGCCCGCCCAACCGTGAGCCCCGGCCGACAGCCTGCTTCGAAGCTACACGTCAGCCGGCACCCACGGGGCGAGCGGCGTGCCGCCGCAGTAGTGATTCTCCGCCGGGTTCTCGCGGAACAGGACGTAGACGTCGGCGGCCGCGACGCCCATCGTGTCGTTCAGGATCTCGGCGATGGCGTCGGCCAGCGCCTTCTTGCGCTCCGGTTCGCGACCCGGGCGCAGATCGACCTCCACCAGGGGTACGCCGTCGCCGATCTCGCCGACCACCTCGCGCACGGCGACATAGTCGTATTTCGTCTCCTTGGGTGCGAGGGTCCTGAGCACCGCCTCCTTGACGGAGGTGCGGATGGCGCTCTGCGTGTCGGCGGGCGTGCCGGAGGGGACTTCGACGCGAATGACGGGCATCTGCGGGGTCTCCTGCTGTCATCTCCAACGGATCGGGGGCGATTCGCCGATCAGGACACCGAGTTGCCCGATTCCAACGAACATTCGACGTCGGCGAGGCAACCGATGAAGCGGGTCGGCGGCGCGCCGGAGGATACCATCGCGTTCTGCGCATCGCTCACGGTCCACACTGAGGCCGGGCAGTCGCCGCGATTTGCGGCTGCTCCGTGACCGGCGAGGCCCAGGGACAGGACTTTCAGCGCCGCAACGGAGAAAATCGAACCAGGCAACGGGATGTGCCGGGGATGTCCGTCGCCGAAACCCATCGGCACCAGGAGGCGCAACGTGAGCACCAAGCTGGACCGGATCAAGGTAGGACTGGATCTGCCGACGAGCGATCGGACGGGTCTCGGTTGGTCGGAACTCCGGGACATCGCGAAGCTGGCCGAGGATGTCGGATTCGACTCCGTGTGGCTCGACGACCATCTCCTCTACCACATGCGAGGCGCAGCCGAGCCCAACGGAAACTGGGAATCGTGGTCGATGCTGTCGGCCCTGGCCGCCTGCACCAGGACCGTCGAGCTCGGAAACCTCGTGCTGGGCATGGGTTTCCGCAATCCGGCCCTGCTGGCCAAGATGGCCGACACCGTCGACGAGATCAGCGGCGGGCGCCTGATCCTGGGGGTCGGCACGGGTTACCACGAGGTGGAGTACAACGCCTTCGGCTATCCCTGCGACCACCGCTACGCCCGGTTCGAGGAAGCCATCCAGATCGTGTCCGCACTGTTGAAGACCGGTGAGGTCGACTTCGACGGTCGCTACCACAAGGCGCGCGAATGTGTGCTCCGTCCGCGCGGTCCCCGCCCCGAGGGTCCGCCGATCATGGTCGGCACCAAAGGCCACAAGATGCTCAGGCTTACCGCCCGTTACGCCGACATGTGGAACGTCTACTGGACTTCGACCAACAACAGTCCCGATGGCGTGCCGCCGTTGCGCGAACGGGTCGACGAGGCCTGTACCGAGATCGGGCGTGACCCCGCGACACTGGAGAGGACGGTGTCCGTGCTGACCGCGGAGCCGGACGCCCCTCCATGGTGGAACGCGCTGCCGACCGGCCACAGCTACAAACCCCTCGAGCCGGTGGTCGGCGAGCCGGCGGAGATCGCCGGGGCGCTGAACGCGTATCGCAGTGAGGGCATCTCCCACGTGCAGGTCAGCATCGACAGGGTTTCGACCGGTGCGATCGAGCGATTCGCGCCCACCCTCGAATTCATCCGCAAGGGCGCGCAGGTTCCGCAGGACCAACCGAGATAGTGCAGTGCGGCTTTCACGGCGCACTGCACCATTGCGGCGAAGGGAGCTCACTGCGTCAGCCTGAAACCGGGGCGATACCACAACGGCAGGACACGTTCCGACCGCAAGCGGCGGCTTCGCCACGGAACGCAGCCGACCCGGGACTCCATCTCGGAACTTCGGGAAGCAAGGCTGTCCGCCGGGTTCGGCGTTTTCGCAGCGAGGCAGCCCGGCGACCCACGACACCTTCGGGCGGGATTCTGCTCGTTCGTGCGGTGGGTGCACGTCTCATTTATGAGATTCATGCTGCTACGCAGGCGCGTCGTTCCCAGAAGTCGTCGAAGCGGTTGCTCTCCACGGCGCAGCGCAGGGCGATGATGGCGTTGGCGCCAGCGACGGTCCAGCGCATCCCGCCGCGCTTGAGACGAG
>JAJDUQ010000322.1 GCA_022826505.1 Gammaproteobacteria bacterium | reverse complement strand
GTGTGGTGCAACACATATAGACAATATTATGGCACTACATCAGCCATCTCGACCAAGAATCAATCGGTTATATGCCAAAATCAGCGAATTTCGGGCTGATCCGACCCATCGCGACCCACAATTGGGTAAAGATGGGTTAGTGCTTTCCCACCAGACTTTGCCGGTGCTGATATTCTCTGGTAGAAAAATATTCTGGATGGATTTTTCGACTTCCCGGTAATGTTCTTCGAAAATACGCGGAACCTCCTTGGCCATGATCTTGTCCAGGACGCCCATGATGCGGTCGACTTCGTCGGCGCTCCGATTGGGGACTTTCTCGATCTCAAAGTCCGCCTCGATTCCCCTTCTCTCGATTTCGAGAAGCAGGCCCTGCAATCCGACTTCTGATGTGGCGAGGGCTTGATGGCTGGCGGCGCTTCCGGTTGCAAGAAAGAGAATGATCGCCAACGCGGAGGCATATCTTGCGTTCAGGCAAGGTACGAATCCAACAGAAAGAAATGAGAACAGCGATCGCGAGTAGAGGTTCACGATGGTGCTTCCTTGGCGTAGGTGCTGGCAGGAATCGTCCAGGGAGGCGAATGGCGGCCGCAGAACATCATCAACGGTGCTCCGCATTCGCACCTCCGGCTCGTCCCCGTGACGATGAGGCGGGGCGTGAGTCGGCCGTGGTCAGGGGTCGAGCCTTTCACGCAGAAATCCGCATGGCTGGGCGAACTCGGCGGCGGCGTCCGGCCCGGAGAACCGCGCGCGCACGAATCCGTGAATCATGCGCCGCGCACAGCGTGCCACGACGTCGTTGCCCGCGGCCACGAGCCGTTCGGCGTACTGAACGGCGTCGTCCGCAAGCGGGTCGATCTCGGCGTAGTGGACGTGGGCCGGGGGGAGACGGGACAGATCCCCGGCCTTCAGCGGCGCCGCGTAGGGATCGTCCGTCGGTCTTCGGTCCCCGAGGTAGTGACTCCAGCCCCAGTCCATGTTGACGGTGCGAAGTCCGGGCGACTCCGCATGGCGCCGATAGGAGTCGGAGGTCAGCTCGTCGGTGAGACAGGGGTAGTTGAGCGCCTGCGCGACGATGTCCGGGCCGCCGCGGTCGCGCGCCATGAGACAGGTCGCCGCCGCCATGTTGCCGCCGGCACTGTCTCCCCACAGCGCAAGTCGATTGCCCTGCACCCCGAATCGCTCACCGTGTTTGGCGAGGTGGCTCACGACCGCGTAGCAGTCCTCCGGCCCGGCCGGAAACGGATGCTGCGGAGCGAGCCGGTAGTCCACGCTCACCACTACCACGCCGACCTCGGCGGCGACGCCCCATGCAATGGTGTCGCAGGTGTCGAGGCTTCCCTTGACGAACGCGCCGCCGTGCAGATACACGACGCAGGGACTGGGCGTTCGTACGCCCTTCGGGCGGTAGATGCGTATTGCAATCTCTCCGCCGTCCGGCACCGGGCGTGGGATGGCGGTGTCCTCCACCACCATCCCACTGGGGCGATCACGTCCCAGTCTCGCTTCGTAGTCGAGCCAGGCGGCGCGCATCTCCTCGGGATCGGTCGATTGAGCGATCGCCTGCTTGGCCGCGATGACGTCGGCCATGTCGGGATGGATGTCGAAAGCCGTCGTCATCGCGGTCTCCGCGAGCCCCGTGCTCAATTCGACTTCCACAGCTCGCGGAATCTCGGAATCTGGTCCGGGATCCACTCGAAGCCGTGGACGTTGTTGCGGATTGCGCCGTACTCGATGGCGAAGAACAGCGGCACGTAGGGAAGATCCTCCACGATCTGGCGTTGCGCCTGCGAGTACAGCTCCGCCCGCTTCGCAATGTCGGTCATGGTGCGGGCCTGGTTCAGCAGGTCGTCGACCGTCGCGCTGCTGTAGCTTGTCGTGTTGGCGAAGCCGTCCGAGTGGAACAGGATGTACAGCAGTCCATCCGGGTCGGGACGCTGGGTCCAGCGCATCGGGGTGAAGTTCACCTGCCGCTTCACCACCTTGCCGTACCACCCTTTCTGCGCCATCGGCTCGAGGCGTACGTTCATCCCCGCCGCCTGGAGCTGCTCCTGCACGAGCTGGCTGATCTTCTGGTAGATGCCGGTACCGGGCGCGGCCAGGACGATCTCCGATCCGTCGTATCCGGCCTTCTTCAGGTACTCCTTCGCCTTCTCGACGTCGTGCTCGTAGCTCTGGAGCCCTTCGTCGTACCACCACAGTCCGGGAGGAGTGGGTCCGGAGGCGGTGGCCGCCTTGCCCGCCATCGTGATCGCCACGATATGGTCCTTGTCGATGGCGTGGGCGATGGCCTTGCGGAGATCCGGGTTGTTGAACGGCGGCGCGTCCCACTGCCACTGCACCGAGTACCACCGGCCCACCTTGATCGGGTGCAGCGTGATGTCGCCGCTGCCTTCTATGGCGCGAATGTCGTTCGGCGAGAGCTGACCGGCGTAGTCGATCTCTCCGGTCTTGAGCCGCTGGATTCCGACCACCGCCCCCGAGATGTCCTTGAACTCGATGCGGTCGAGCCAGGGAAGCCCCTCTTCCCAGTAGTCCGGATTGCGCTCGACGGTGATGTGGCTGCCGCGCACCCATTCCCTGAAGACGAAGGGACCGGTGCCGACCGGGTTCGAGGCGAGCTCCTCGCCGTATTTCTCCGCCGCCGCGGGCGAGACCATGAAGCCGACCCGCTGCCCGAGCATGCCCATCAGCGCGGGGAACGGCCCCTTGAGCTTGAACTCGACGGTGTGCGTGTCGAGCACGTTGACCGAGTCGACCACCGGGAGGAGCTGCTTGCGCTGCGGCGATCCGACCTGCTCGTCGAGCCGCTGATCGATGTTCCACTTCACCGCCGCCGCGTCGAAGTCGGTGCCGTCGTGGAACTTCACGTTCTTGCGCAGGTGGAAGACGATGCGCTTGCCGCCGTCCTCCACTTCCCAGCTCTCGGCAAGCTCGGGATTGATGGAGAAGTCCGGGCCGAGCCTGGTCAGGGTGTTGTAGACGAGGTAGAGGACCTGGCGCTCGGTGAACTGCACCGAGAACATCGGGTTCATGGTCTTGGAGTCGGACGGGAATCCGACGGTCAGGGTGCCGCCGCGCACCGGGGTGTCGGCCTGGGCAGTGGTGGCGCCGATGAGAGCGGCCGCCGTCAATGCCGTGGCGGCGCCCAGCAGGTGTTTCGAAACTGTGCGGATCATGGATGGCTTCTCCTCGTGATGGGCCTTGGTTCGGCGGGTCTATTCCCACAGCGCCGTATGCATGTCAACCAACCCGGGCAGGTACCCGTGTCCATCTGTATTTGGCACTTCGTTATGTATCCGGTGCGTACCGCCTTCGCGAATCGTCGGGATTGAGCGAACATGCGGGATTGGGATTGGGCGCCGTGGTGGTGCCCGCCAATCGACGGAGCACGATCGCAAATATCGGAGACGAGGCAGAGAGCGGGGCCTGATCACGCGGTTTGGATTCGCCCCACAATTCACCCGATGGGTACGGTCAATCCGCGCGACGGCACAGATCTGTTCGATTCAAGAGTCCTTGGTGAACGTCAGTCAGAATGAGCCACGTTCGCGTCGAGGATCGCGCACATTGCTCAGAGCCCGAGAGATCTCGTGGTCTCTTCGAGGAAGAAACTTCGGTAGGTATCGGGGGCGCCAAGCACATTCCCGTCCTTGTCGATGCGAAGGGAATGGATCTGCACGTCGAGTTCACCCCGTTCGAAGAAGAGGACGGAGACGTCGTCTGGACCGAGGGTCCCGGCCCCGTCACGGATCTCCATCCGTACGCGATCAAGGAGGTGGTCGCTGTGCGTCTCGACAACAAGCTGGCACTTCGGGCCTGCAATGTTGCAGAACAGGGAGCCGAGCGCCGCCTGGGCACTTGGATGCAGGTGCACCTCGGGTTGCTGCAGCAGCAAGATGGGCGAGCAGTCCTCGCGAAGGAGCTCGGTAAGCACCGGTATTGCCTGACTCACCCCGTAGCCGACGTCAATCAGATTGCGCATGGGTCCCTTGAGTGTTCGTGCATACTTCCTCACCTGTACCTGGAACGGTTCGCTGTCCTTCTTGCCGAAGGAACGAATCGCAATCTCGTCGAACAACCCCGACTCTCGGCCGAACGCCTCGAGCCGGACCTTCAGTGCGTTCCATTCGTCAGGATCGTGAAAGAAGATGTTCGCGAGATACATCGGGACGTACTCGCCTTCGGGGTCGTCCTCAAAGGGCCTGGGGTCATAGGTCCGCCGCGGCACGGAGCGCACCGGAGCACTTGCATACGGCCAAAGCTTGTCCGGGCCAGGAGCCCGCATGCGTCGTGAGAGCCGCCATACCTCCAGATAGTCGTCGCGTCCGGGACGTCCCTCGCCCTCGATTGTCTCCAATTCGTTGTCTTCGTCCGATTCGATGGCCTGGAGCATCCGAAGCGTTGACGAGAATGGGACCAATTCTCGCGTCCGATCTACGCGCTGGCCACGCGGGGAGTCATAGCCGGGAACCTCCCATGACCCCCGCTGTGTCCCGAATCGTATCCACAGGCGTCGATCCCGAAATTGGTACTGCACCCACGATTGCCCTCCGGAGAGGCGCAGATCAACGGGGAAAGGGGCAGTTCCGCGCTTGCGGAACGTGGCACGATATTCCACTGTCCGGGATGGTCTCGTCTCTGTTCGCTTCAGCGGGAACGTGTGCCGCCGGGTCTTGAACGCCGCGAATATCTCCTCTGCTCGACCGCCTCTCGCACCCCGGTGGTGGGCAATCTCGTCAAAGCTGCCAAGGTCATACGGGGGATCCTTGAAGTCCGGAATCTGATCGTGGAAGGCAAGCTCCCAGAGGGCGCGCACCATCGCCATGAATGAGGTCTTGCCCGTGCTGTTCTCGCCAACAAGGAGAGTGAGCGGAGCGAGACGCACAGTCTGCTCATCGCGGAAGCAACGGAAATTTCGAAGTGTGATCTCGTCCATCGCCTGTAGGCTCGCTGCAGGGGGCCTGCGCCGAGGCGATGGTATCAGCGTAGTGGCGATACCGGGGTGACGACGGCCCTGTCCGCCACCCTCCACGCCTTCTGCATCGGATAGTTGTTCTCGATGGTCCCGGTCGCGGCGGCATCGGCGAGCCGCTCCGGGCAGCCTCAGCGTCGTCCGGGTGAAATCCCTCTGACAGTGCAAGGACCAGACCGGTAGTTTCGCGTTGGGGCGATGCCCCGATCGGTCCGTCGTTACGGCAGTCCATCCGTCTCGCCTTCGGTTCGCCGCTCCGACTTCCGCCAGCGATAGGCTCTCGGCAATCCCGGAGAGCGATTTCCCTAGCCGGCGTCGGCCAGAGGCTCGGGGTGAAGCTCTTTCAACTTCTCGAAAATCCCCTCGATCACGTTGTTCTTTCCGGCGAACAACGCCTCAGGGCCGCCGGCATGCACGCTGCTGAACGGCGCCTCGTAGAGCGCGGATGGCTCCATGACACCCCGAGCCGTGAGCTGGTCGATCACCATCTCGATGAAACGGATCTGCGGCGTGGTCAGGCTTCGGTTGGAGAGGAACTCCGAGAAGACCTCCTGCGCGGCGGCGCGGTCCATCCCCACCATGCTCCGCACGAAATGGGCCAGGGAGGGAGCGTCGCTGCGGGCCAGGAGGCCCGTCAACAGCGTCCGGCCGTCGTCCTCGCCGATTTCGACCAGGGTCTGCTCGAGTCCTGCCAAGTCGGTGGCCGTGAGCGGCTGGTTGGTCCGGAGGCGATGGATCACGATGTGGTCGAGATGGTTCTTCAGGTACTCCTGCACCTTCTTCTCGTACTGGACCCCGGTCATCTTCGGCAGGTAGT
Organism: Gammaproteobacteria bacterium; assembly: GCA_022826505.1. Lineage (GTDB taxonomy): Bacteria > Pseudomonadota > Gammaproteobacteria > HK1 > HK1 > HK1. Next base: position 29,355 of record JAJDUQ010000322.1, on the reverse strand, counting down.
CGGCGGCGCCCTCGCGCACGTCCATGACCTCGTCCCGGAAATCGGTGTAGACGATCGTGCACGTCTTCTTGTCCAGGAAGGGCACCAAGCCACGCAGGCGCATGCGCAGCTCCTCGAGACCGTTCAGGGCGATGCCTTCCCAGAAGGCGCTCTCCTGCACTGAGGCCAGGTAGGCGAGCTGAGCCGCCACCGCGGGAATCGTGCACTTTTCTTCGAGCAGCATCGCGATCTCCACCACCCGTCGGCGGTGCCGCTCGAAGGTGCCCATGTCGCCCTCGGCGAAGGCCAGTTGCATCTTCAGCGCCGTGAGGTCGAACAGGCGCGACTCGATGTCGTCGGTCTCGATCTCGCTGGGCAGTCCGGCAACATCACTCTGCAGGGTCTCGACGTCGGATGCGGTGAGCCGCTCCCATGACTCCCGCTGCCGGAATCGCTCGACCGCTTCGAGCTGCATCCGCACGATGAAGTTCTCGCGGTTCATCGCCGCCACTTCCCGGTGGAGTGCTGTCGTCAACGTCTCGGCCAGCGCCGCCTCCGGGTCCAGATCCGGCGTGACCTGGAGGCTGGCCAGCAACCGCACCCGCGACCGGAAGAGCCGGGCGCCGAGCGGAACGGCGCCACTGGGTTCGATTCCCTCCGGTTGCTCGCGGAAGAAGTCGAAGTTGAAGCAGAAGTCGAAGACGCGGAAGTCCTGCTTGTCGTCCCCGGGTCCGAACAGATCGGGGCAGAGGCGCGTCCCGCGCCCAATCATCTGCCAGAACTTGATCCGCGAGTAGACCGGCTTGAAGAAGACCAGGTTGGCCACCTCGGGCACGTCGACGCCGGTGTCGAGCATGTCCACGGAGATCGCGATGTGCGGCGCCCTGTCCTTCCGCGAGAAGTCGTCGAGCAGGCTCTGCGGATACGTGGCGTAGTTGTCGATGACGCGGGCGAAGTGCCCGGCGTACCGCGGGTAGTGGTGGTTGAACCGCTCTTCGATGAACGTCGCATGCGCGTGGTTGCGCGCGAAGATGATCGTCTTGGCCAGTCGGTCGCCACCGTCGACCGTGTGGCCGTGCTCCATGAGATGCTGCAGCACCTTGTCGACCGTGTCGCCGTTGAAGAGCCAACTGTTGATGGCGGACGCGTCGACCCGTTCCGGCAGGTCGCTACCATCCTCGTCGTCGCCCCAGTCGAGGCTCTCCCACTGTGCCTGCTCTTCTTCGCTGAGCGAGTCGTAGTCGATGCCCTCGCGTGGAAACCGGAGATCCACCTGCTGAACCTTCGGCGGTACGAGATAGCCGTCCGCCACCGCGGTCGCGAGCTCGTACGCGTCGGTGGGCACCCCCGGCTCCAGGTCGAAGAGCTCGTAGGTGTTCCGGTCGACCTGATCCCGAGGCGTTGCCGTCAGGCCCACCAGGAGCGAGTCGAAGTACCGGAAGATGGCCCCGTATTTCTGATACACCGAACGGTGCGCCTCGTCGATGATCACCAGATCGAAATGCCCGACCCCGAAGCGGGCCTCGGTGCCGGTCGTCTCGTCGATCAGTCCCATCATCGTCGGATAGGTGCAGGCGTAGACCCGGCCCGCCTTGTCCTTCTCGGTCACCAGGTTCACCGGGCTCGACTCCGGCAGGTGGGCCTTGAACGCCCCCACCGCCTGGTTCACCAGCGACACCCGGTCCGCGAGAAACAACGCCCGCTTCACCCAGCCCGCCCGCTGCAGCAGGTCGACCAGCGCGATCGCCACGCGGGTCTTTCCGCTGCCGGTCGCCATCACCAGCAGCGCCTTGCGTCGCGCCTGCCCGAACTGCTCGCCGATGCTCCCGATGGCCCGCTTCTGGTAGTACCGCTCGACGATGGCGTTCTTCACCCGCGTCACCTCCAGCGGCTCCCGGTGGGCTCGACGATGGAGCAGTGACGCCAGCTCATCCTTCTTGTAGAAGCCGGCGACGGCTCGCGGCGAGTAGGTCTGGTCGTCCCACAGGCAGGTCTCGTACCCGTTCGTGTAGAAGATGATCGGGCGCTGGCCGTGCACGGCCTCCAGGCAGTCCGCGTAGAGCTTGGCCTGCTGGCGACCCTTCGCCGAATCGACGGTGGTCCTCTTCGCCTCCACCACCGCCAGCGGCTTGCCGTCATCTCCCCACAGGACGTAATCGGCGTAACCGAGCCCCGAGGGGCTCGGCATGCCCGTGACCTCGTACTCGCGGTCGTGTTCCCGGTCGAGCGGCCAGCCGGCACGCTGCAGGGCCAGGTCGATGATCAGCCTGCGGGTCGTGCCCTCGTTCCAGTCACGGGTCTCGGGGACGGTCTCGTTCTCCGCCTTGATGGCGGCGAGCCGTTCACGCAACGCCTCCAGCTCGCCTTCGATCTCCTTGCGAGCGTCGTCGGCTGCGTCCAGTTGGCTCTTGAGGGCGTCCAGTTCATCGACGCTGGCCGGCGCGGCGCCCGGTTCCAGAGTCGGGACAAGGGACTCGTCGAAGGTCTTCCCGTGAAGGTTCTCCGCCCCTTTCCGGAGATACGTGCGGCCCGCCCAGTAGAGGACGTGCGCCAGCTCCCGCACGACGTTCAACGCCTGCTCCGGCGCGGGTGTCCTGTTGCCGTGCACCGCCACGTTGCCCGCCTGCCGGATGTACTCCGCCTTCTGCCATACGACTTCGGGCACGATCGCACGGAACGCGGGCTCGCCGAGGTAGGCGTCCAGGTTCGTGACCTTCGGCGGGCTCAGGGTCTTCTCGACCTTGTAGACCCGCTTGACCAAGCGCTCCAGCGCATGCCTTGCATGGAAGCAGGAGGCTCGCGGGTCGCCGTAGACGTGGTGCTCCGCATAGCTCGCGCTCTCCGCCACATGCGGGAACTCCTGCTTCAGGAACGCGAAGTTGGCGGAGATTTCCATCGCTGCTCAGAGGTCTCCCCGGAAGGCGCGGGATTGCAGGGAGGCGAAGAGGGTATCGAGTTCAGTCAAGTGGGCGCTCTGGGTGGCCTTCTGGCGTTCGACGGATTCGGCGATGGTGGCGAAACGATTCTGGAGTGACGTCGGTGGAATTGGAATGGAAATACCAGAAAAAGCCGATTTGCTGACCATCCCCTTCATGGAGTTCGTTGATGCACGTTGAACGAGTCGTTTGCCTACCCAGAACACTCCGAAGGCGAACCAGAGAGCAATGCGCTCGCCCGGCACGAAAGCGTTGATCTGCTGGTTGAAGGCGACTTCTCGGTCCGCGATTGCCGCATTGCCAATACATGTAGGTGACCCAGCAATACAGGTCACGAGAATCGACCCTTTCGGGCTCGTACGCGCCACCGCTTTGCCAGCAACCGAAAGCCCCTCTTCAGCCTCAGTGAGAACAAACGACGGATGATTGATGTTGTCGGATTTAATCCACTCGATGTCCTTTCCGTAGTACTCGGGGCGTTTCCGAGAAGGCGTGTTCCCCGTGATTACTTCGCCGACCTTCCCTAGAGCAGATGTATCCCATCCCATCGAATTGGTGACGGGGTCACCGAACATGTCGAGGAAGGTGGATTGGAGGAGCGTGTCGAGTTGGGCGAGGGACTCGCGGCGCTTGGCCCGCAAGGCGTCCGCCGCATCCAGAATTTCTGCAATCCGTCGCTGCTCGGCGAGAGGTGGGAGGGGGATTTGTATGTTGTTCAGGTGCTCCTTCTTTAGGTTGTTGATATTCACTCCAGAAGCCAACTGCGAAACGACCCGCCGATAGGATGCCGTCTTGAAGTAGTGGCCAAAGTAGTACGGGTCAACATCAGGCCCCGGGCGCAACACTTTGCAGAATGCGCCAAACCCGCCATCGAATCCTGTCCGCACCTGCGCCGTCTTTCCGACGACGGAGATACTTCCACTTGACGCTGCCACAACGACGTCATTCGGCACAATTCGTTGCTTCCGAGAGATCTTGGTGTTCAGCACGAATATCAAGTCGTCAAGGAGCAGTCCGTGTTCTCCGATATTGTTGGCCCGCAACATGGGCGAGTAGCCACTTCTTGGGACTGCGCTGGCCTCACTCTTGGCGTAGGTCACACCACGAACCTGCTCGCTAATGTCGCGGACAACTGCGACCTTCATCCTAACAGCCCCTCCAGTTCGGCCCGTTCCTTCGCGATCTCAGTTTCCAAGACCGCTAGCCGTTCCATGATCACTCCGGGCGGGTCGTATTCCACCGCCTCGTAGTCGACCTCCTTGTAGCGGTTGATGGACAAGTCGTAATCGTTGTCCGCGATCTTGGCCTTTGGCACGAGGAAACTCTGGTCCGTCCGCGCCCGCTTGCGCTCCTCCTCGCGGTTTCGCCAGCGGGCGAGGATGTCGGCAAGGTCGCTGTTGTCCGGCTGCGGCGTGCGCTTGTCGTCCAGCGAGTAGCCGTCGGCCTGCATATCGTAGAACCAGACGTCGTCGGTGCCTCCGGAGTTGGTCTTGGTGAAGACCAGGATGGCGGTGGAGACCCCGGCGTAAGGTTTGAAGACGCCGGAGGGCATGGAGACGATGGCGTCGAGCTTCTGCTCCTCGACCAGGATCCTGCGCAGGGTCCTGTGCGCCTTGCTCGACCCGAAGAGCACGCCGTCGGGCACGATGACGGCGGCGCGGCCGCCGGGCTGGAGCAGGCGCAGAAACAGGACAAGGAACAGCAGCTCCGTCTTCTTCGTCTTGACCACCTGCTGCAGGTCCCTGGCGGTTGACTCGTAGTCGAGGCTGCCCGCAAACGGCGGATTGGCGAGGACGAGCGAGTACCGCTCGGCGTCGTCCCCGGCTGACGTCAGGTCGGTCTGGGCCAAGGAGTCCCTGTAGCGGATGTCCGGATTCTCCACGCCGTGCAGCAGCATGTTCATGCTGCCGATGCGGAGCATCGTGGTGTCGAAGTCGTAGCCGTGGAAAGTGCCCTCGTTGAACCGGCGGCGAGCGTGGGCGTCCTTGTAGATGCGGTCGCCGTGGTGCTCGACGAGATGCTCGGAAGCCGCGACGAGGAAGCCGGCGGTGCCGCAAGCAGGATCGCAGATGACGTCGTTCGGCGTGGGTGCCGTCACGTCCACCATCAACTTGATGATGTGGCGCGGAGTGCGGAACTGCCCGTTCTGCCCGGCGGTCGCGATCTTGCCGAGCATGTACTCGTACAGATCGCCCTTGGTGTCCCGGTCGGCCATGTCGATGTCGTCGAGCTGGTCGACCACGTTGGCCAGCACCCGAGCCGTGGGCATCATGAAGAGGGCGTCCTGCATGTGATGGGAGTAGGTGGATCCCTCGCCCGAGCCCCCCGTCCGGCCCATCGACTTGATGAAGGGGAACACCCTGTCCCGCACCGTCTCGAACATCTGCTCCGGCGCAAGCTCCTTGAACCGCGACCAGCGCAGAGCGTCCTGGTCGGCGGCGAACACCGGCTCCTCGATCGGATTGCCGGTGCGGGCGGCCTTGTGCTCCTTGCGCGTGTGCAACTCGTCCAGCCCCTTGATGAAGAGCAGGTAGGTGAGCTGCTCGATGACCGAGAGCGGGTTCGAGATGCCGCCGGACCACATGGTGTTCCAGATTCGGTCGACCTTGGACTTCAGCTCGCCGGTAATCATGCTTCCATCTCGTCCGTCTCCATCGAGTCCTCGAACCACCTGGACCTCAAGGTGAAACCCCTCGTGGGATGTGCCGCACGCTGGTGGTCTCCAGGAGCGACGGCTCCTTCGGACACGATCGTACCTGCATGACAGCTTTGGCGCCCTGCACCACCAGGTCCATGCAGGCCGAGTCGGAATCTGGACTACTGCGACCCTTGACGGGGAGAAGGGGAGCGGTCCGGAGGCTCTCCACCGCCCGCCGGGACCGCGCCATCGGTCGCGTCCGGCTCCGTCTCGTTCGGGTGTGCCCGGCGGAACCGTGTCGCGATGACGATGGCGTGGCCGCGTTCGATGGCGGTGCTGGCGGCGTTCGTCGCACCGGGCGCCGGCGTGGGTGTGGCGGTCAGGCCGTGCGGCGGCATCGAGCAGGTCACGGTCCGAGCAGGGTCGCGAGCTCGGATGTGCGAAGAAGCAGCATGAGCGGCTCGCACTCGGAGAAGGGACGAAACCCGAACCGTGCATAGAAGGACTTCGTGCGCTCGTCGATGGCCTGCACGACGATGGCCCGTGCCCCGATCAGATCGGACGCGGCAAGCGCCCGCCGGGCCGCGTCGATGAGCAGGTCCGAACCAAGGTGCCGGCCCTGGTAGTCGGTGTCGACCGCAAGCTGCCCGAACAGGATGACCGGTATCGGCTCGGGCAGGTTGCGGCCGACGCGGGAGGAACCGCGCCGTCGCTCGACCGAGCTTGCGGCGAGGCTGTAGAACTTGGCGACGCGGTCGCCGTCGCAGGCCACTGAGGGGGTGCGGAGTCGGCTTACTTCTTCCCGCTTGTACCCTGATTCGGCGGGTTGGTCGGTACCTGAACAGCATTGGCGCCGTGCGCGGGTTGTCCTGCGCCCTGTGAGCTTGGGGCGAAACCTGTGGCCTGGCCGGCTGGAACCACCGGCTGGTGACCTCTGGTCTGGAGGGTTGGGGCCGTTGGTTGATGACCGAATTGTCCGGTGGCCAGCCCTCCGGGTTGGTGACCGTCCGTGCCGGTCACGCGGCGTACCGCTGCTCGTTGCGGGGCATCACCTCGGGGCATTGGGCGTCTCCTCTTCGGTGCAGGGCCAGAACTCGATTGTCTGGGTCTCTCCGGAGGTGATTAGAACCTCCTGCCCTTGCTCTTCGGCCGCGCCCTTACAACCTCGCTCGGGGAGAAGTTCGCGGACGTCGCTATGGATTCGGTCAAACAGAGCCTTGTCGATTCCTTGGATTCCGTCGTTGCCGGAGCATTCGGCAATGTGCTCGGCGAGGTCGCTGGTGCTCAGGGCGCCGAGGTCCAAAGCGTAGTCGAGCACTTCTGCGCTTCTCCCGAGTCTCACGACTCAGACTGACCTCAGCATCGCTCGCCTCAACGGCCCGCGTGTTGCGACCTGTTGTTCGGGAATCGTGCTAGTCGTTACACGGCGGGTTGCGGTTCGCGAGCAGGTCTGCTTCCTCGCGCCTGCGTACTTTCCTCGATGGCGACCCTGTGTGGGCATGAACATGCGTCATGCCGTAGCGTAGCGCGCGGTCCCACTTTTCGTGATGACGACCCACACGGTTCTTGAAGCTGTCGGTTTCGCCGATGTAGATGGCCGACCATTTGCGGCCATCCTTGGTCTCTATCGTCTTCGCGAAGATGTAGTTGCCCGGCACGTCGTTCCAACCCGGACCGAGGCCGTACACGTTGTACGTGTAGCCAACGCCTGTTTTCCCGTACCAGGTCGCTTTCTCAGCCACCGTCCTGCCCGTCTTTCGGTCCAATCAACTTGTCGCGCAATTCCAGTGCCAGGACATCCAGAACCGCTTCCCGCTTGATGCCGTTCTCGTATGCGATCGTCTGAATCATCCTCTCCATGTCTTCTGGCGGCTTATGTTCCTTCGCGTACTCGAAGCACATCCCTTGAACCTCGTACGGCTCCCTACCCTTGATCTCCTCGCGCAGGTTTGTCGCGTGCTCTTCTGCCCACTCTTTGCCGTTTAGCCGTGTGGAGATGTTCCTACCCAGCTCGGTCAGCTCGATGGGGCTGTCGCCTGCGTACACGCGAGGTGGCAGCCGCGACAGCACCTTCTTGAGATCGTCGCGGACTTCTGTCATGAATTCCTTGAATGACCTCCGGTCTGCGTTGACCGCACCTACCCAGACACCGATTCCGAAGATCAGTACGATAATCGAGACGATGGCCCCGATAACGTAGGGGTTGTCAAAGGACATTTGCTCCAGGCCTTCCGTTCCGTCGGTGCGCACGCGCCCCGCGTGTTCCGTCTACTCTGTTGTCGTTCATCCGCTCGAGTTGTCTATCCGGAGCATCTGTGGCGCGGGTGATCCCGTCTCCCCCGCCACCTCTGCGCGGTTTCCATCGCGCTGCTTGATCTGCGGGAGCCTGCCTCCTGTTCTGATTCAATGGCGCCGACTGCGAAATATGGGGGAGGATCCCGGACCGCTCAAGTTCCTCTCCCGTCTCGTTGCACGCTCGTCTGCCCCGCGCGCCCAGCTTCCTTGGGCGCCCGGCGATTCCGCCCCCAGCGCAGTGCTCGCCATCCTCAGCTGCGCATGGCCCGACGCTCCACACGCCCCTCTACCCTACCCCACGCGGGACTCCCTAGCGTCCGGCTGCTGGTACCCGCGAGCTCCTGGTCGGACTCCGGTTTCGGTGTCTGGTCAATCCCCGATCATGCGCCTACGGCACCCGTTATGGTTCTCGCGCTCGTTCTCTTTCTCGCTCGAGCGGGCAGCCCGATGGCCCGAGTGAGGACCGCAGGTGCAAATCCGCCCATGTCGGCGGCCGACTACGGGACCGCAGTTGTACCGGCGTCAAAATGATCGACTCACTCAGTCCGCGGAGTCACTTGCCGTGACCGCCGACTCCGCGAATATCCCGCGCAGATCGTGCGGCTGAGGCAGTGCGCCTCGGGCCCGCAGGAGTTGGAATTGCTCTACCCGGATGGTGATTGGCTCCCCGCCCTTGTTGTAACCGATGTCGCCGTACACGAGGACTCTGTGTCCCAGCAGTCCCCGGATGTCGTCGAGCGTATCGGTGTCGCAGATGCAGCGCGTTCCACGCCGCCTGAGCGGATCGTAGATGGTGAACGCGTTCTGCCCATGTATGGTGATCGTCTCCAGACGTCCTTCGAGTGCCCCCGAAGCGTGTCCAGAAATGCCAATGATTTCATCAACGTGTGCCGCCATGCGACTTCCGAACGAAACCCGCTTCACCGGTTCATTCTCGACCGCGCCAGTCACCACGATCGCGGCTACCTCTCCGTTGACGTGCCGGGCCAGTCGTTTCGCCGACCAAAGCGCTTTGTCGCTGAAATGCTCCGGGCGGTCCGGTCTTTCTCGCAGGGCCTGAAGCCCTTCGACACACGCCGCGATCACCTGTGACCGTTGGTCAAACACCTGGTTCTGACGGTACACCGGTGCGACGCCCACCGTTGCGCTGGAACGTTCGAGCTGGACCACCTTCCAATCGATGCTCCGTTGACCAGTCACCTGCTGGTCGACCTCTGCGAGCACCGTGGCGAGTTCCACCAGTGCGTCCGACAGATCGGAGAGACCGATGGATTGGCCCTTCAACGTGATGGACACCGAGTCGGGCATGTCACCGAACTCCGGTCTCGTCCGCCCTACCCGTCGACATGTCGTCGCATCCTCCCGACTTCACGCTCTCCTCGGCGGGGCAGGCTGGAATCATGCGCAAGCGACTGCCAACACACCCCGTCGGGCTTCTCTTGCGAGAGCGGATGGTCCTTGCAGCGTAACGACGACCCGGTCCCGCGGCAACCGTCACCCATCGGTTCGCCGCCGGCTCGGCTCGTGCTCACTCGCGCTCAGGAATGAGCCGCGCCGCGCTTATCCGAGACTGATCTGGTTGAATCACGCGGCCAGGGCCGTGTCTTCGTCTTGACGACCTGCTGCAGTGGCCGCGACCCGCACCGGCGCATTCACAGGATGTCGTCCCTGATGCAGGCGGCCCGATGGCCCGCCGACACGGGCCTGAACGGCGGCACCGCGTGCGCGCACTCCTCGACCGCGTAGCGGCAGCGGGTCCGGAAGACGCAGCCCGACGGGGGCGCGATGGCGTTCGGCACGTCCCCCTCCAGCACGATGCGCTGCTTCCTGCGGGTCGGGTCCGGGTTGGGCACCGCCGAGAGCAGCGCCTCGGTATAGGGATGCTTCGGGTTCGAGCAGATCTCCGCCGTCGGCCCGATCTCCATCACCCGGCCGAGGTACACCACCGCGATGCGGTCCGAGATGTACTCCATCACCGCGATGTCGTGGGAGATGAACAGCAGCGACAGCCCCAGCCGGCCCTTCAGATCCTCCAGCAGGTTGATGATCTGGGCCTGGATGGAGACGTCCAGGGCCGACACCGGCTCGTCGGCCACGATGAACTCGGGGGAAACGGCGAGCGCACGGGCGAGGCCGACGCGCTGGCGCTGGCCGCCGGACAGGGCCTGGGGCCGGCGGGGGAGGTGGTCGGCGGACATCGAGACCATGTCGAGGAGCTCGGCCACCCGCTCCCGGCGCTCGGCCGCGTTCTCGCACAGCCCCTGGATGCGCAGCGGCTCGCTCAGGATCGCCTCCACCGTCATGTTCGGATTGAGCGAGCCGTAGGGGTCCTGGAACACGATCTGGGCCTTGCGCCGGAACCTGCGCAGCGCCTCCGGGCCGAGGCGCGTCACGTCCTCGCCCCGGAAGCGAATCGACCCGCCCGTGGGCTCGACGAGCCGCAGCAGGGTGCGGCCGATCGTCGTCTTGCCCGAGCCGGACTCTCCGGCGATGCCGAGCACCTCGTGCGGGGCGATGGAGAACGACACGTCCTCGACCGCCTTCACGTGGGCGACCGGCCTCGGGATGAGGCCGCGCATGATCGGGAACCACTTCCGCAGCCCCTCGACCTCGATGAGAGGGGTGGTTGCGCTCACGGGCCGTGTCTCCTCGCGACGGCAGCGCCTCTCCCCGGCACCGCTGGCGGAGTTGCCGGGCTCATGGTCATGGGTCGCGTCTCCCTGCGACCGCCGTCCCTCCCCCCGAGGCCGGCCGGCAGCGTTGCCGCGCTCATGAGTCGCATGCTCCCCGGATTGCGTGCCAGCGGCAGCACCGGACGAGGTGGTCCGGGGCGGCAAGCTCCAGCGCCGGCGTGTCCCGATCGCAGGTCAAGGGCTCGAAGTGCCGGCAGCGGGGGTGGAACGCGCAGCCCGGCGGGAACGCGGTCGCGTTCGGCACGTTGCCGGGAATCGCCTCGATTCGGTAATCGGGCAGGCTGGAGCAGCCCAGCCGCGGCAGCGAATCCAGCAGCATCCCGGTATAGGGCATGAGAGGGGCGCGGAAGATGGTCTCGACCGAGCCGAACTCGACCACCTGCCCGGCGTAGAGCACGAAGACCCGGTCGGCGATCTCGGCCACCAGCCCAAGGTCGTGGGTGATGAACAGCACCGACATGCGTTGCTGGCGCTGAAGCGACTGGAGGTGCTCGATGATCTGGGCCTGGATGGTGACGTCCAGGCCCGTGGTCGGCTCGTCGGCGACGAGCAGGGTGGGGTTGCACGACAGCGCCATCGCGATCATCACGCGCTGAATCATGCCCCCCGAAATCTGGTGCGGATAGCTGGCGAAGCACTGCCGCGGATGCGCGATTCCGAGCAGGTGGAGCATCTCCAGCGCGAGCGACGTCGCTTCCCCGGCCGACTTTCTCTGGTGGATCCGGATCGCCTCCACGATCTGGGCGCCGACGGTGAAAATGGGATCGAGCGACGACATGGGCTCCTGGAAAATCATCCCGATGTCGTTGCCCCGGATTCTGCGCATGCTCCGCGCCGACTGCGCCATGAGGTCGCGGCTGCCGCCGTCCTTCCCGGTGAACCGGATGGTGCCCTGCACCCGCGCCGACTCTTCGTGGTCGAGGAGCCGCATGAGCGCGAGCCCGATGGTGGACTTGCCCGAGCCGGACTCGCCGACCAGGGCCACGATCTCGCCCGGCGCGACCGAGAAGCTCACGTCCCGCACCGCGTGCACGATCCCCTGGGGGCTGTCGAAGCGCACGTCGAGCCCGGATACCTCGAGAATCGGGTCCGCTCCGGTCATCGGTTCTCTATCCATGGCGTCGCGTGCAACGCGATCGAGAATCGAATGCACGGCAGGGCCGGGTGACGGAGGGTTCCGCGCTCATTCGACCGTCGACCCCATGAGATAGAACCCGAAGATGGTGAGCGCGACCGCGCCCCCGGGGGCAAGGCTGATCAGCGGGTTGATCGAGAGGAAGTCGAAACCGGCTCGAACCATCCCGCCCCAGTCGGGAGTCGGAGGCGGAATGCCGAGGCCGAGGAAGCTCAGGCTCGCGGAGGTGAAGATCGCGAGCGACACGGTGATCGAGAACTGGGCCGCAACCACGCGCATGATGTTGGGAAGGACGTGGGTCCAGACGATCCACACCGCCCGGCCCCCCAGCGCTCTCGCGGCCTCCACGAACAGTGACTCGCGAATGTTCATCACCTGGCCGCGCACCAGCCTCGCGACGGTGGGCCAGGACACGAACCCCAGCACCAGCACCAAGTTTTCGAGGGTCACCCCGACCATCACGGTGATGATCATCGCGAGCACCAGGGCGGGGATTGCGATGAACAGGTCGATCATCTGCACGAAGAACAGGTCGACCTTGCCTCCCCGATATCCTGCAATGAGTCCGATCGGCAATCCCAGCACCGTGGCCACGACTCCGGCACCGATGCCCACCACCAGCGAAATCCGGGCACCGTGGAGCACGCGGCTGAAGACGTCCCGGCCGAGGTCGTCGGTGCCGAACCAGTGGTCCAGCGACGCTCCGTGCAGGAAGTCGACGCTCGAGCGCGTGGGGCTGTGGACGGAAAGCTGCGGCGCGAAGATTGCCGCCACGACGATGACGAGGACGATAGCGCCTCCGATCCACACTCGGGCGCTCACCGCCGTCGTGCCTCCGGTGCCCGGTCGTACACGCGGAACGCGCCGCTCCTCGCGGAGCGTCGGCGCCTCGCTTGCACTCCCGGGCAAGTCCGGGTCGATTGCCGAGGTGACGTCACCACCGGGAGTGCTCGATTGCGACGGGCACGCAGGGCGCGCGCTCCAAGCGTTCCACGTCCGGTCGAGCGCGCGTTCCGGGTGCTCATTCGAGCCGAATCCTCGGATTGATGACGGTGTAGAGGATGTCCGCCAGCAGGTTCAGGAGCACCACCCCGACGATGATGATCATTCCGACCGCGAGCATCACCGGAAAGTCGTGGGAGGTGATCGAGTCGACGAACAGACGCCCCATGCCGGGGACCGAGAAGACGGTCTCGGTGACCACCGCCCCGCCCGTCATCTGTCCGAGCGACAGTCCGGCGTACGTGATGACGGGCATGATCGAGTTCGGCAGCGCGTGCCTGAACGAGACTCCCCATTCGGAGAGTCCCTTGGCCCGCGTAACCTTGATGAATAGCTGCTGCTGAATCGACCGGTACTCCGCGCGGTAGACGAGCGAGAACGATCCGAAGAAGAAGGCGGACAGGGTCAGCACCGGCATGATGATGTGCGTGCAGTGCTTGACGAACCCCTCCGACCAGTCCACCCACCCCGTCGTCGGCAGCCATCCGAGCTGGACCGAGAACAGGTAGATGAGGCTGATGCCGAGCATGAAGTTCGGGACCGTGATCCCCACGAGGCTCAATCCGGTGTTCGCCGATCCAATCGCACGCCTCGCCACCGGAATGCTGTTCATCACCGCGGTCGCGACGACGGCCAGCGCAACCGCCAGCCCCGCGATCTCCAGCGTGACCAGTATCCGGGGGAGGATGGCGTCCGCCACGCTTTGCTTCGTGACGTACGAGCGGCCGAAATCTCCCTGCAGCGCGTTCCACATCCAGCTCAGGTACTGCTCGTGGACGGGACGATCGAATCCGTAGCGGGCGTTGAGTGCCTCGATGGTCGCCGGGTCCGCGTCCCGGCCCAGCATCATCTCGACCGGAGTACCGAGCAACGAGAAGACCGACCAGAAGAGCAGCGCGGTCAGCAGGACGATGTTGGGAATGACCAGCAGAACGCGACGAATGATGGCGGTGAGCATCTGGATGGAATCCCGCGCCGCAGTCCCGTCCGGCTATCCGTCGTGCGTGGCGCTCAAGCGTCCGCCGGCGCCGGTTCGATGCCGAGCATCGACAGGGGACGCTCGTGCAGGATTGCCTCGATGGCCTCCTCGGGGATGCGCGGCATGGAGACGCCCGCGCCCCAGTCGTTGATGCGGCGGAACTCGTCGATGGCCTGCGCCGGGGTGCGCACCGGGAAATCGGAGCCGAACAGCAGCCGGTCCGCGACCTTGTACTCGATGGCGATCATCACGCCGTGATAGAGCTGCCACGGCCGGTGCGTCCGGGCCGAGATGTCCGCGTACACGTTCTCGTTCTTGCGCATCAGGATTGCGGTCTGCTCCATGTAAGGCTGGCCGAAGTGGGCGACGACGAGCTTCAGCTCCCGGAACGCCATCGCAACCTTGTCGAGCAGGCATGGGTCGGCCCACTCCAGGCTGCCGGTATAGGCGCCGCCGCAGTGGAACATCACCGGTATGCGGTGAGCGCTCGCGATCTCGTAGAGCCGCCAGCACTCGGGAGCGCGCGGGTCGATGGCCTGGTAGGTGGGCGAGATCTTGAGCCCGCGAAGGCCGTGCGTGGTGACCGCGCGCTCGAGCTCGTCGGCCGCCCCGGGATCGTTCGGGTCGACGCTGGCGAAGCCGATCGCACGGCCCGGATGGGCGGCGACCTGCTCGGCGATGAACTCATGCGGAGTGTGGACATCCGGCCGTCGAGGCAGGGAGACGATGACGAACCGGTCGAGACCGGCCGCGTCCACCACCGCCCTCAGCCGCTCGGGCTCCGCCTGGCCGTCTCCGGCCACGTTCCTGAGCTTCTGGAGCGCGACGTCGTCGGCGCTGCGGTGCTCGGGGAGATAGCAGTGGAGATGCCAGTCGATGAGTCTGCTCATGGATCGGTCCGTGTCTCAGGCCGCGGCGCCGGCTTCCACGGTAGCGGTATCCGGGGCGCTCGCCTCGCCCCGGCGCAACTCCGGCAGCACCCGCTCCGCAAACAGCTCCAGGCTCCTCAGAATCTCGCGCTGCCCCATCCCGGGCCAGCCCATCTTCATGTTGACCTGCTCCAGGTGCAGGTCGTCGCGAAGCTCCGTGAACTTCTCGATGGCGTACTCCGGAGGCCCGAAGATCAGCGAGCGCTCGTCCACGAACTCGAATGAAAGCTCCTTCTTCAACGCCTCCTCCTGGCCCGGAGCGAACGTCTCACCCGGGCGCAGGAAGATGCGCGGTCCGCGCCAGTTGCTGAAGTTCAGCGCGTCCATCACCCCCTTGCCGGCAATGCGGCGGGCTTCCTCGCGGCTCGAGGCGATGTGGACGTCCCGGCTGATCCCCGTGCGCGCTCCGAAGGGCAGCTCGACTCCCACCGACCGGGCACTCTCCTGGTAGAGGCGACAACGCTCCCGCAGCGCCTCCACCGGCGGACGCCACATGATGATTCCGAGATCGTTCTTCGCGGCGAACTCGATCGAGCTCGGCGAGTCGACGACCTGCCACAGGGGGGGATACGGGGTCTGGCAGGGCCGCGGATAGGTGGAGATGTACCTGAGCTCCCCGGTCTCCGGGTCCACGTAGTCCGGGTGGTTGACCGGGTGGGCCTGGTCGGTCTTGAAGCCGGGAAACGGAATCGTGTACTTGGCGCCGTCGTAGCGGAATCGCGGCTCCGAAAGCGCCTTCTTGACGATGTTGATGGTGTCGGCGAAGACGCCGAAATTGTCGGCGGGATTGTTGGGGTCCGCTTTCGGGTTGAGGTTCAGCCCCTCGAGCCCGTAGTTGCCCCGGCCCACGCCGAACTCCAGGCGCCCGCCGCAGAGCTGGTCGAGGAGCGCGATGTCCTCGGCCAGTCGCAGCGGATGCCAGAACGTGATGATCGCCGCCGCGAGCCCGATTCGGATTCGATCGGTCCGGGCCGCCAGGTCGGTTGCCATGATCAGCGGATTGGGCCGCATCTCCCGGCCCCAGATGCTGAAGTGATGCTCGGCCAGCCAGAAGTTGTCGAACCCCGCCTGCTCGCAGAACTGCGCCAGCTCGCGCACTTCGTTGAAGATCTCCCGATAGTCGCGCTCGTGTCCGATGTTCCAGGGGTTGCAGAAATAGCCGAGCTTCATGACGTTGCCTCGGGCGACCGAATCGCCGTTCGCGGTGAAGGTGATGGCACGATGCTATCCGACGAGCGGAGCGTCAAGGGAGTTCGAGATGCGGGCGGGTGAATGGTCGGTCAGACCTACCCGAACGTCGGCTCGAGTTGATGTCGAACCACGGAGCTCGGTCATCGGAACGACACGACCGGCGCGGAACGTCGTGACCTCGGCGCAACGCTCAGCCAAGGGTCCCCGCCAGCGGTTTCGGCTCGTAGGCGGCCTCCAGCGAGCGGATCTCGGAGGCCCTCAGCGTGACCGACAGCGCATCGACCGCTTCGTCGACATGCCTGACCTGCGTGGCGCCGAACAGCGGCGCGTCGATTCCCGGTCGCGTCAGCACCCAGGCGAGGGCGACCTGGGCAGGTAGGAGGCCGCGCCGGTACGCGATGCGTTCCACCCGCTGCGCCACCTTGAAGTCGGATCTGCGGCCGTGCCACCGGTGGGTGAACTCGTCGGTCCGCGCGCGCAAGGTGGGGCCATCGCCCGGCGTTCGCCCTCCACAGAGGAATCCGCGGGCAAGCGGACTGTACGGGACGAGCGCGACCCCTGCGGAGCGGCACAGCGGGATGAACTCCCGCTCGTCTTCCCGGTGAACTAGGTTGTAGTGGTTCTGGGCCGAGACAAACAGGCGGCGTCCCGTGCGTCGCGCGATGCTCAGGCACTTCCCGAACTGCCACGCGGGCATTGTGGTGATTCCCGCGTGCAGGATCTTGCCCGCGCGCACGAGGTCGTCGAACGCAATCACCATCTCTTCGAGATCGGTGTCGGGATCCCAGATGTGGGTCTGGTACAGGTCGATGTAGTCGGTGCCGAGCCGTCGCAACGAGGCGTCGGCGGCGTGCATGATGTGCTTGCGGGAGTACCCGCGCTCGGTGACCGACGGCCCCATCGGGTTGCCCACCTTGGTCGCGATGACGACCTGCTCACGGGCGACTCGGGAGAGCAGGCAGCGGCCGAGAACCGCCTCGCTCTCACCGCCGGAGTAGTAGTCCGAGGTGTCGAAGAAGTTGATCCCGTGGTCGAGGGCGCGGTCGATGACGGGCTTCGCTTCGTCCTCCTCGAGGATCCACTCTCGCCAGCGGCGCGATCCGAAGGCCATGGCACCGAGGCCGAGGCGTGACACCATGAGGTTGGTGCTGCCCAGTCGAACGTACTCCATGACGGCTGGCGTCTCCCGAATTGTGAGCGGACGCAGTATAGCGATTGGCAGGCGATCCTTCGGTGATGAGGGTGATGACGACGACCAAACGGTCGCCGTGGTCCGCGAAGACTACCAGCGCCCTGTCGGCACGCCGTCGGCGCCTCGTGCCACGGCTTGCCTCCGATTTGCGGCACGCGTTCGTCGCGGCTCCGTCCATGATCGGCCGGCAGTGCACCGGCGGGCGGGGTCGTTCTCGGGTCAGACGCCGACGCAGGCCTCGCGCAGCAACGACGCCGTCTCGAAAAGCGGCAGGCCCATCACTCCGGAATAGCTGCCGTCGAGGCGCGCGACGAACATCGCGGCCCGCCCCTGGATCGCATAAGCGCCGGCCTTGTCCAGCGGTTCGCCGGTAGCGCAATAGGCGCGACGCTCCTCGAATGAAATTTCGCGAAACCAGACCCGACTGGTGCTGGTTGCGACTCTCGGCGACTCGCGCTCGATCGTGCCCATGTCAGGCAGGGGGCGGCCATGGTCGACGGCTGCCGTTCTGCCGTACGGGCCGTCGGCGATTGCGACCGCGCTGATCACGCGATGCATGCGACCCGACAACGCTTCGAGCATCGCCATCGCATGCTCCACGTCGCGCGGTTTTCCGAGCACCAGGTCGTCGATGACCACGGCGGTGTCGGCCGCGAGCACTGGCCCGTTGCGCCCATTCCCGAGCGCTGCGACGCCGGCCGCCGCCTTCTCGCATGCCATGCGTTGGACGAACCGTTCGGGCAATTCGCCGCGGCGCGGCACCTCCTCGATCGGCGCGTCGACGACCGTGTAGTCGACACCAATCTGCTCCAGCAGCAGGCGCCGGCGCGGCGACTTCGAAGCGAGATGGATCATGGCCGCCCTCGACCGTCGGCGGCGCGAGCACACGTCGCGCAGCATGGCGACGGCAAAGCGATTTCGTTCACCGGTGTCCGATCATCCGCGGTGATAGGGGTGCCGGCGAAGGATTGTGGACGCCCGATAGAGTTGCTCGGCCACGACGATCCGTGCCAACCCGTGCGGCAGCGTGAGGGAAGACAGCGACCAGCGGTGCTCGGCGGCTTCGATGCAGGCCGGATCGAGTCCGTCCGCGCCGCCGACGAGCAACGCCAGATCGCGCCCGTCGTGCATCCAGCGTTCGATACACCCGGCCAGCTCCAGGGTCGTCCACGCCGCGCCGCGCTCGTTGAGAACGACCACTCGTGCGCCCTTCGGGACCGCCGCGACGAGTCGTCTCGTCTCCTCCTCCACATGGCGAGCGGAAGTGCTCCGCTTGGCGCGCTTCGACGGTGGGATTTCGTGGAGCTCGAGCGAAAGCTCCGGCGGCATGCGCCGTGCGTACTCCCGGTAGCCGTCTCTCTCCCATCCGGAGCGGCGATGACCGATTGCGATGAGGTGGATCCGCATTGGCGTGCCCAATCGTGGGTGAGCGTGTGATCGAGGCGGTGCGCAGGAACCAGGTGGCGCGGGGGCGCTTGCGCGGGTGGCGCATGAGCTCCGGAACCTTCCAAACGCTTTCGATCGGCTGTGCCCGTCTCGAATGCGAAAAGTCTCGGGCCGGTGGTCCGTACGCCTCGTCGCCGGGGAAGTGCACCGGTGTTCAGGCAGGCTCCGCGGTCAGGGGTGGTTGCCCGCGGCCGCCTCCGCCCCAGAGCTTCTCGAGCTGGTAGGTCTCACGGGTTTCGGGGGTCATGACGTGGAGAACCACGTCGCTGAGATCGACGAGCACCCATTCGCCCTCGCGCAGTCCCTCCACACCCAGCGGCCGGCAGCCCGCCGCCTTGGTCCGCTCGATGACATGTTCGGCCGTGGCCTTGACGTGACGGGAGGATCGCCCGCTTGCGATGACCATCACGTCGGTGACGTCGGTCAGCTCGTGGACGTCCAGTACGGTGATGCCCTGCGCCTTTCGATCCGCGAGGGCATCCGTGACGAGGTGAGCCAGTGCATCGGCGTCGGCCGGCACGAAAATTCTCCGGCTGGAATCGGCGCCGCTTCGAGTCGGAACTTCAGCGTTGATGGGCATAGAGATCCTCGTTGACGATGATGTCGTGCACCCGATCGGGGACGAGAAACCGAATCGATTCTCCGCGCGCGCGCAGCGAGCGCACGCGTGTGGCGGAGATGTCGAGGGTGGGGATGTCGCGCACGAAGAAGACACACCCCGAGGGAGCGGTACGGATGGAATCGAGGTCGTCGCACCGTCGTGCGCGCAGGAAGTTTGCCGTGGCCCCGTTGCGCGGAAGCGCGGCGGCGCCGGGGCGTTCGGCGACGGCGATATGGGCGAGATCCGGAATCCGGTCGGCGTCAATCCAGGCATCGAATCGAGACATCGCATCCATTCCCAGGATCAGACACAGGGACACATCGGGGAGTTCCTCGCGCAGGGCCTCAAGCGTGTCCGCGGTCACGGTCGGTCCGGGGCGCGAGAGCTCGCGTGCGTCCGCCTCGAGTCCGCAGACATCGGCGAGTGCTGCTTCGAGCAGCCGCATGCGCACTTCGGCGCTCGCTTCGGGAGCGGCCCTCAGTCGCGGGCTCGCAGCCGGCATCAGGCGTACCGAGTCGAGACGCAGGGCTGCGCGCACCTCCAGGGCGAGCCGGAGGTGGGCGCAGTGCACCGGATCGAAGGTCCCACCCAGAATCCCGATTGCTTCGAGAGGTGCCGGACTGCCCGTTGGCATGGCGTCAGCGAACCGCCCGAGGGAGGTCTGCAGGCTCCCTGCCACGCGAAGGAGCCACCGGCAGGAACCGCGCCGTGTCGACGGGTCGCCCGATTGCACTTCCCCTGACGTTGCCGGAGTCGATCAGCCGCGTACCTGTCCGTTGCCCAGCACGATGAACTTCTGCGTCGTGAGCCCTTCGAGCCCGACCGGGCCGCGGGCGTGCAGCTTGTTGGTGCTGATCCCGATCTCCGCGCCCAGTCCGTACTCGAATCCGTCGCAGAAGCAGGTGGGTGCGTTCACCATGACCGAGCTCGAATCGACCTCGGTCATGAATCTGCGGGCACGGGTGAGATCGTCGGTCACGATGGCATCGGTATGGCCGGAGCCGTAACGGCGAATGTGCTCCATCGCATCGTCGATGTCCCCGACCACCCGCACCGCGAGAATCGCGGCAAGATACTCGGTTTCCCAGTCTTCCTCGCTGGCGGGAGCCGCGTCCGCGACCAGCGCACGCGTTTCCTCGCAGCCGCGAAGCTCCACCCCCGCGTCCGTGAATCGGGCCGCCAGACCCGGCAGCACCCGGGGCGCGATGCCGCGTCCGACGAGCAGCGTCTCCATCGCACCGCAGATCCCGTAGCGGTAGGTCTTCGCGTTGAACGCCACGGTGGCCGCCATGTCCGGGTCGGCATGGTCGTCGATGAACACGTGGCAGTTGCCGTCCAGATGCTTGATGATCGGGATCCTGGCCTCCCGGCTGAGGCGCTCGATGAGCCCCCGGCCACCGCGCGGGACGATGACGTCGATGTGCGACTCCATGGTGACGAGCAGTCCGACCGCCGCGCGATCGCGCGTCTCGACCACCTGGACCGCATCGCGGGTGAGTCCCGCCCCCGCGAGCCCGTCATGTATGCACTCGGCAATGGCGAGATTCGATGCCAGCGCTTCCGAGCCGCCGCGCAGAATTGCCGCATTGCCGGACTTCAGGCACAACGCCGCCGCGTCGGCGGTGACGTTGGGACGCGACTCGTAGATGATGCCGATCACCCCGAGTGGCACCCGCATTTTCCCGACTTGCAGACCGGAAGGTCGCATTCGCATCTCGCCGATTTCGCCGACCGGGTCCGGTAGCGCCGTAATCTGCCGCAACCCCTCGGACATGGAGCGAATGCGAGCGTCGGTCAGCTCGAGCCGGTCGAGCAGGGGGGCGGCGAGACCGTTCGAGCGGCCCGCATCGAGATCCCGGCGGTTCGCTGCCTGGATGGCCGGCGTGCGCTCGGTGATCGCGTCGGCGATGGCGATGAGGGCGGCGTTCTTGGCGTCGGTCGGAGCGCGGGCGAGCGACTCGGCCGCCGTGCGCGCACGGTCGCCGAGGTCGAACATGTACGCACTCAGTTCACCCGCAGAGCCTTCGCTCCGCGGAGTTGTCCCGGCGGCGACTGCGGCGGTGGTTGCGATGGGTGCGTCTCCCTTGCTGGTGAAATTGGCGGAGAATTCGCCGTCAATTATAGGGCGCGGCCCGTGGCAGTTTCACGCGGCACATTGCCAGCGCGAGCCTCTCGAGACCCACCCAGCCGTCGTTGCGGGTCCATCGGACCGCGGCACCGGAGCGTGCCGGTGCACCCTTGAGCATTCGGTCCACGCCCTCGGCGACGCCGAGCAATCGGACCCATCCCCGGCGCGGCATGGCGGAGACAGCGCGCTGGACCAGGTGCTTTCTTCGCCACCATGCGCCGAATCCCTTGCGCAGCACGTCGTCGAGACGTGCGCCGCCCTCGAGTTCCGCCGCGATTGCGCACACGTTGCGAATCGCCCAGGTCAGCGAGCCGAGGATGTGAATTGGCTCGACGCCCTCCTCGCGGAGAACACGGAGAATTCTCACCGTCCGTGCACCGTCGCCTTCGAGCGTTGGGTCGATGAGGTCGAACGCACCGAATCGGGCGCTGTCCGCGACCGTTGCCATCACGTCGTCGATCGAAATCGCCCCTCCGTCGCCAAGCAGGCGGAGCCTGTCGATCTCCTGGGCGCACGCGAGAAGGTTTCCTTCGCTGCGCTCGGCGAGCGCCTCGGCCGCGTCGCGCTCGAAGGCGACACCGCGTGCGGAGCCTCGATCGACGATCCACCGAGGGAGATCGCGAGCCCTGACGGGAAACACCTCTATCACGTCACCGGCGCCTTCCAGGGCCTTGAACCACTTCGTGGAAGTCGAGCGCCGGTCGAGTCGGCCGCATGACAGCAGCAGCACCGTGTCCGGCGGCGGGTCCGCCGCGTACTGCGCGAGGATCGGACCCCCGTCCCGCCCGGGCGAGCCGCCCTGAATTCTCAGGTCGATGAGCTTTCGATCCGCGAACAGGGACAGGCTTGCGGCGTGGGTCTGCAGCTCGCTCCAGTCGAAGCCGGACTCCGCGTGAAGCACGATGCGTTCGGTGAATCCCGAGGCGCGCGCGGCGGCGCGGACCGCATCGAGAGACTCCTCGCGCTGGAGGGGCTCATCACCGTGGACGACGTAGACGCACGACAGACCGCGCGCGAGATGGCGTTCGAGCTGTTCGGGTCGAACGCGCACGCTACGGGTGACCCTCCTCGGCGGACTCGCGGCCCGGGTGCTTCATGAACGTCGTCCGAGCGACGCCGAGAGGCGGCGAACGATTCGGGCAGCGGCGTCACGGCGCATCTCGGTGTGGAGCACGGACTGCTCGCGATTCTTTCCGAGCACTGCGTTGGGGTCGAAGATGTAGTCCCGATGCAGGGACACCGTCTGTTTCGCCAGGAGTTCCTCGCCGCCCGCTCCGGTCACCTCGAACGCGACCTGGTAGACCAGCTCGAACTCCCGCTCCTTGCCGGTGAGCGCATCGACGGAGAGAACGCGCCGATCGAACTGCTCGCCGCTGATTCTCAGTACGGACTTCGCGGTGTCGGGTCCCGGCGCTACGCTGATTCCTCCGCCTTCGAGCAGCAGGACGAGCGCGTGTCGGACGACGGCTGGACCATCGACGTGTATCCCGGCGAGGTCCGGCGGGAGCGACACGGCACCGCGAAGCTGGTAGCCGCATCCGCCCGCGGCCACGATCGTCAGTGCGAGGACGAGACTTCGAAAGAGGCCACAAGACGGAATCGGCAGCCGCTTGACCCCCGATGCGGCGAAGCCGAGTCCGGACGCCGCGCAACTCCGCTTCGCCGGAGTCGACCAGTCGTGGTGCCCTGCGATTCTTCCGTCATTTCCCCGGAACCTGGAATCCATGAGCCAGCGAAGCGTCTTCTGCATGGTGCACCAGACCTCGCGATGTCCGTTCCTCACGCCGCGCGAATGAACCCGAGCGCCGCCAGGGGTCGGGAAGGCACCGGGCGGCCGTCGATATCCCCAATCATACGACGATGTTGACGAGACGTCCGGGCACCACGATGACCTTCCTGATCGGCTTCTCGCCGATGAACCGTGCGACGTTGTCGTTGCGCTGCGCCTCGCGCTCGACGACCTCGCGCTCCGCGCCGGCGTCGACGCTGACGTGGCCGCGGAGCTTCCCGTTGACCTGAACCACGAGCTCGATCACGTCGCGCGACATCGCCGCCTCGTCGGCCACGGGCCATGCGGCGTCGATGACCGGATCGTGGTGTCCGAGCGCCTGCCACAGCGTGTGACAGACGTGCGGTACGACCGGAGCGAGCATGAGGACCACGGATTCGAGCGCTTCGCGCACGACACTCTTGCGGGCGTCGGTGCTCGCGTCGAATGCCATGACGTCGTTGACGAGCTCGCGGCAGGCTGCGCACGCGGTGTTGAACTTGTAGCGTCTTCCGACGTCGTCGCTCACCTTGGCGATGGTCTCGTGGATGCGACAGCGCAGCTCGCGCCCCGGACCATCGAGCAGCTTGACGTCGAGTTCGGGCACGGAGCCCCGCTCGACGTGCACGCGCACGATGCGCCACAGCCGGCGCAGGAACTTCGACGCGCCTTCCACCGCGCGGTCCGACCACTCCAGCATCTGGTCCGGCGGCGAGGTCTCGATGATGTAGAGCCGGACCGTGTCGGCGCCGTATCGGGCAATCATCTGTTCCGGATCCACGCCATTGTTCTTCGACTTCGCCATCTTTTCGATGGGGCCGACCTCCACCGGTCCTCCGTCGGCGTTCAGGCGCGCGCCGATGATGCCGCCCTTGCCATCGTGTTCGACCTCCACATCGGCCGGCGCGTAGTACCGCATCGCACCGTTCTCCTCGCGGAAGAAAGTGGGGGCGACCACCATGCCCTGGGTGAGCAGACTCGCGAAGGGTTCGCGGGCCTTTGCGAGCCCCGCTTCGTTCATGAGCTTCTGGTAGAAGCGCGCGTACATCAGGTGCAGGATGGCGTGCTCGATGCCCCCGATGTACTGGTCGACGGGCATCCAGTAGTCGGCCCGCTCGTCGAGCTTGGCGGTCTCCGCATCCGCGCAGGCAAAACGCGCGAAGTACCACGACGATTCCATGAACGTGTCGAAGGTGTCGGTGTCGCGGCGCGCGCCCGAGCCGCACTTCGGACACGTGGTCTGCACGAACTCGGGCAGGCGCGCAAGCGGCGAGCCGCCTCCTTCGATGTCCACGTCCTCGGGGAGCAGTACCGGGAGCTGATCGTCGGGCACCGGGACCATGCCGCAGGCATCGCAGTGCACGATGGGGACCGGGCAGCCCCAGTAGCGTTGGCGCGAGACGCCCCAGTCGTGCAGCCGGTAGTTGATTCGACGCGCACCGCGGCCGGTCTCTTCCAGCCAGTGCGCCATCCGGTCGAAGCACTCACGGAAACCGAGCCCGGAGTACGCTCCGGAGTTGACGACGACGGCGTTCTCCTTGTCGGTCCACGCCGTGGTCCGGATGTCCACCACGGTGTCGTCGGCGGGAGCGATCACCTGGCGAATCGGCAGTCCGTACTGGCGCGCAAACTCGTGGTCGCGTTCGTCGTGGCCGGGAACCGACATGACCGCGCCCGTGCCATAGCCCATCAGCACGAAGTTCGCGACCCACACCGGCAGGCGCTCGCCGTTGAACGGATTGACCGCGTTCAGCCCGAGCGGCATGCCGCGCTTTTCCATCGTCTCGAGCTCGGCCGCGGTCGCGCCGCCGCGTCTGCATTCTTCGACGAACGCGGAGACGTCCTCGCGCCGGGCCGCAACTTTCGTGGCGAGCGGATGCTCGGCCGCCACCGCCATGAACGTCGCGCCGTAGATGGTATCGGGGCGCGTCGTGAACACGCGCAGCGGCGGGTGGTCGTCGCCCCTCGGGTCTTCGATCTCGAAGTCGATATCCGTGCCTTCGGAGCGGCCGATCCAGTTGCGCTGCATCGTCTTGACCGGCTCCGGCCAGTCGATGTGGTCGAGTTCGTCGAGCAGCTCCTCGGCGTACCCGGTGATGCGCAGGAACCACTGCGGAATCTTGCGCCGCTCGACCACCGCGCCGGATCGCCAGCCGCGACCGTCGATGACCTGCTCGTTGGCGAGCACGGTCTGATCGACAGGGTCCCAGTTCACCTCCGATTCGCGCCGGTAGGCGATGCCCTGCTCGAACAGGCGGGTGAACAGCCACTGCTCCCAGCGGTAGTACTCGGGACGGCAGGTGGCGAACTCGCGGCTCCAGTCGTAGGCGAACCCGAGCTGTCGGAGCTGCGCCTTCATGTAGTCGATGTTCTGGTAGGTCCAGCGCGCCGGCGGCACCTTGTTCTGCATCGCCGCGTTCTCCGCGGGAAGGCCGAACGCATCCCATCCCATGGGCTGGAGGACGTTGCGTCCGCGCATGCGCTGATACCGGCTGATTACGTCGCCGATGGTGTAGTTGCGCACGTGCCCCATGTGCAGCTTCCCGCTCGGATACGGGAACATCGACAGGCAGTAGAACTTCTCGCGCGAGGGGTCTTCCCGAACCTCGAAGGCGCGGTTCTCGTCCCAGTACGCCTGCGCTTCGTGCTCTACCGTCTCGGGGAAGTAGCGGTCGTCCATCGTCCTGGATCGCAGCCTCGGTGGCGGCGCGCAAGGATAGCAAACAGGGTTCGGTCGTGAACGGGCTCCAACGACGCCCGCGCTACCCTCCACCGTGGCCTCGAACAACGACTCGTATGCAGACGATCAGCTCCCGTCATCGCACTGGTGCGTCGTGCCACGACTGGAATCGGATTTCGGAGGGCTGACAACTGTTCGGACCAAACGCTATCGCACGTACTCGCCCGGAGTCCGGGTTCTTGCAGTCAGCCGTTTCGCTGCGCAGCGGTGAAGCGCACCGGCACGCTGCGGGGGCCGCGCACCTGGCCGCCGGTCCAGCTCACGCCATCGGGGTCCGCAATCTCGAACGCCGCAATCCGGTCGAACCACACCTGGAGCGCAACCTGCATTTCCATGCGGGCTAGGTTGGACCCCGCGCAGCGGTGGATGCCGAGGCCGGAGGCGAGATGGCGGTTGCGCTTGCGGTCGAGAACGACCTCGTCCGGCCGGTCGAAGGCGGCGGGGTCGCGGTTGGCGCCGGGGAAGTTGAGCAGCACCTTGTCTCCCGGCTGCATCTCGACGCCGCCGATCGACACCGGCTCCGTCACCTTGCGCCCGACGGTGACCGGAGAGTGGAAGCGCAGCAACTCCTCGACCGCGGTCGGCAGCAGTTCGGGTTCGGCGCGCAACCGCGCCTGGTCCTCCGGGTGCGTCGCGAAGTGGAGCAGCGAGGAGGAGATGGAGCTCCAGGTCGTGTCCACGCCTGCAACCAGAAGCAGGGAGCAGACGCCGACGACCCCGTAGTCGTTCAGCTTCTCGCCCTCGATCTCCGCCTCGAGTAGCGTCGAGATCGCGTCGTCCCGCGGCCGGGCGCGACGCTCGGTCACCATTTCCTGGAAGAAGTCGCGAATGATGCCGCGATACTTGATGCGCTTTTGCGGCTGCGTCTGGCCAAATTCGATCAACCCGCGCACCCAGGTGACGAATTCGTCGGCGCGCGCGGGGTCGGTGCCCAGAACATGCGCGATGACCCGCGGGGTGATCTGCTGCGCATAGTCGACGGCGGCGTCCGCCCGACCCTCGCCGATGAAACCATCGACAAGCCTGTTGCAGAGCTCGCGCGTGTAGGGGGTGCGCTCCGCCACCGCATGCGGGGAGAAGAAGGGCAGGATGAGTCGCCGGTAGGGCTTGTGCTCCGGCGGGTCGGAGGTAATCGGCGGGATCTCGCTGCCGAACATCTTCGCTTCGGCCACCAGAACTTCACGCAGTTCCGGAGGCGGCGGCACGAGGACCGGCGAGCGAGACGAAAGCGCCGGCACCATCTTGGCCAGCGTCCGCAGGTCTTCGTAACGGGTCGGCAGCCAGGAACCGCCCCACCGCTCCGTGCGTGCGATCGGACATCGGTTGCGCAGGTCGTCCCAGACAGGGGCGGGGTCCCGCACGTAGTCCGGATCGAAAATATCGTAGTCGCTGGCCCAATCGTGGACCGGGCGGGTGTCCGGCGTGTCGGCCATGAACGAACCTCCCGTCAGTCCTCTTCGGCGACCGAGATCGCGAATTCCGGACAGTTGTCGACAGCGAGCCGGGCTTGCTCTTCCCGTCCCGGCGGCACGACGCCGTCGTTCAACGCTTGGGAAAGCCCGTAGTCATCGACCTCGAACAGATCGGGGGCCAGCGCGAAACAGCGGTTGTGCCCCTCGCACAAATCGGAATCGACCTTGATTCTCACGTTCCTCGGGCTCCGTTATCGGTTCCGGTTGACCCCGGGACGATCGGCTACTCTGAATTCGGGATGGCCTGGCTCGACACAATTACCCGCAACCCCGCGCTCAACCAGCGTGATTTCCGTCTGCTGTCCGTCGACTCGATATGCTATGCGAGTGGCACCGGCGGCGAGCAGGTCATTTTCAGTCTCCTGATCTTCCAGATCACCGGTTCATCCACCTGGGTTGGTGTCGCGTTCGCACTCTACTACCTGTCGCTTCTCGTGGTGGGGGTGCCGGCGGGGGCGCTCGCGGACTGGATGCCGCGGCGCGTTCTGATGCGGGCGGTCCAGCTCGCGCTGGCGATCGGTTTCGTGATCATCGGCGCCCTGGTGGCACGTGGTCTGGTCGAGCTCTGGCACATCCTGCTGATGACCACGATCTCGGGAGCGATCCGCGCCACCTACAACCCGGTGCGCCTGAGCTACGCCTACGACCTCGTCGGTGACAAGCACCTGTTGCAGGGTCTTGCCCTGATCCAGATCGGCAACCGGGTCGGACAGGGATTGGCGGCGGTGGTTGCGGGCAGCATCATGCAGCGCCTCGGACCCGAGCACGCCTACGTGACGATGGCTGGGGCGCATTTCTTCGCCTTCTTCCTGCTCGCCCGACTGCGAACTGCGGGTGGGGTATCGAAGCACGAGCGGACGTCGCTCGGACGGACATTCGTCGACTATGCGCAAGAGGTGCGGCACAACCGCACGCTGCTGGTGCTCATCGCAATCACCGCCGGCGTCAACGTATTCGGATTTTCGTTCGTGTCCGCCCTGCCCGAACTTGCCACCGAGCGATTCGGGGTGGGAGCCGAGGGCCTCGGACTACTCTACGCCGCCCGCGCGGTGGGGGGCATGCTCGCGGCCGGCGTGCTGGTGCTGTGGGGCGGACGGTGGCGGCAAGGCATTCTCTATCTCTTTGTGATTTATGCCTTCGGGGGCGGACTCGTCATGCTCGCGCTGTCACCAGGCATGGCGTGGGCGCTCGGGGTCATCCTGATCGTTGCCGCCTCTGCCTCCCTGACCGATGTCGTGAGCCAGTCGATGATGCAGCGCTGCGTCCCGAATCGACTGCGCGGGCGTGCAATGGGCGCCTGGATGCTGGCGATTGGCGTCAATCCGGTCGGGCATCTCCTGATAGGCGCGCTCGCCGGCAGCCTCGGAGCGGGGACTGCAATTGCGTTGAACGGTGTGGCTCTGATCTGCTGTGCAGTGGCGATCATGTTCATTGCGCCGCGCATGCTGAGGCTATGAGTGCAGCAGAAGGCCGCGTGCGCCGTGGAGACCTGTGAACTGTTCCGGGCATACCGGAGAGTCCATGACTTCAGCCGGCCTTACGACGACGAAACGCGTCGATGCGAAGACCAAGCTCATGAACAAGACGGTCAAGCGCGAGACCTGCGGCATCGAAGGAAAGGACTGGGACGTTCACACAACACAGCACTCGGAGCGGTCGCGGTCGGATACGAATACGTCCACTGGTATCGCGGAGGCATCAAGGTCTGGAAGAAAGCGAAGCTGCCCACCGAGAGAGTCAAGAAAACGGCTTGGTAGGGGGTATGCCCTGGCCGAAGGGGGAACCCGAAGCTGGTGGGCCGGCACTCGCTGGAAGGTGGCCCGGGAGGCAACGCTCGGGATCGAGACGACGTTCAAGTCGACGATGAACGCTTCGAGGACATCGATCTGCGGACAGGCTTCGAAGAGTGCCTTGGCGTGTTGAACGGGATCGGTCATGGCGACACCATCTCCGAGCGATGTACAAGCGGATCAGGCGCCCGTCGGGGGGCCACGGCCGATGCAGCCTCCATGAACCACGCCTTCACCGCGTCGGAGACACGATGAAAACAACTACATGATTCTAATACATTTTTCGGAAATCCGTCCAGTGCGGGTACGATTCTGGGTACTTGCTTCTGCGCAGGACTTCGGGCGACTTTGGGCGACCCCATGGGGCCTGTGGAGTCCCGTTCTCCGCAGCCACCAGCCGCCGACCGCGCTGCCGGGCCGGGATAGACTATTGCAACGCGG
>JAJDUQ010000224.1 GCA_022826505.1 Gammaproteobacteria bacterium | reverse complement strand
GACCGCCGACGCGCTGTCTTCGCCGCGGTGGCGGTTGACCGAGTCGATCACGTCCTCCGGAGTCAGGGACTTGCCGTTGTGGAAGGTGACGCCCTTGCGCAGCTTGAACACCCAGGTCCGGGCCTTGTCGCTGGCCTCGATGCTCTCGGCCAGCTCCGGGCCGATGGAGCCGTCGGCCTGAACCTCGGTCAGGTTGTTGCCCCAGCACCAGTTGTTGCAAATCTCCACCACCGAGCCGCTGCTCTTCAGCGCGTCCAGGGTTTCCGTGGTGGAACCGGCAGAGAAGCCCTGGCGCAGCCGTCCACCCTTCTTCGGCGTCGCGGCCAGCACCGCATCGGTCATCGAGAGCGCGGCCGGCAGGGCCACGCCCGCCGCCACCGCGGCGGTGATGAACTGGCGGCGGTCGATCCTGCCGCTCGTCAGATTCCGCCGGAGATCGGCGATGTGTCCTTTTCTCATGATGTCTTGCTCCTCGATTGGTACTTCCTGTGGGATACGGCCGTCCTCGGATGGATCGGCCTGCAACGCACCGGCGGAATGCACCGGCGCAGCCGCTGCCATGCTTGCGGCCAAATTCCATCGAGTTCGCAGTATCTCACCGATTCGCCAAGCGCGTCCCGGCGTCGACTGCCCGATTCTGCGGGCCCCGGCCCGTGCCCGTCGACCCCTGCGCAAGCCTCCGGGCCAATCCTCTCGCTGGGTTACTTTGTTCAGCGTGCGTTTCCCGCCACCGCGCCGGCGTCCGCGTCCTCCGCGTGTTCAGGCTCGCCGAACGGGCATGCCGCGAAGTGGGCGTTCCCGCAATCGCGCATGGCCGGACGTTCGATGGCGCACGATGCCCGAGCCACAGGGCAGCGGGTTCGGAACACGCAGCCCGACGGCGGTGTGAGAGGCGACGGCAGGTCCCCCATCAGCACCGTGCCGCGCCGCCGGTGCTCCACTGCCGGGTCCGGAATCGGCGCGGCCGAGATCAAGGCTCGGGTGTAGGGATGACGTGGGGAGCGAATGAGATCTCGCGCGGGGGCATGCTCCATCACCCGGCCGAGATAGAACACCATGATTCGGTCGGAAATGTGCTTGACCACGCTCAGATCGTGGGCGATGAATATCAGCGCCAGATCGAGGTCGCGCTTCAGCTCGTGCAGCAGGTTGATGATCTGGGCCTGCACGCTGACGTCCAGCGCGGAGACCGGCTCGTCGCAGATCACGAGCCTCGGCTCGACGATCAGCGCGCGGGCGATGTTGATGCGCTGGCACTGGCCTCCCGAGAACTGGTGCGGATACCGGTTCAACTGCTCGGGCAGCAGACCCACGCGAGCCATCATCGCCGCGGCCCGCTCGCGTACCCGCTCCCGCGGCAGGCGTGGTTCGTGGGTGACGAGCGGCTCCGCGATGATCTCGCCCGCGGTCATGCGCGGGTCCAGGGCGGCCAGAGGGTCCTGGAAGATCATCTGGATGTCCCGGCGATGGCGGTGGCGCGCGCCGCGGGGCATGGCAAGCAGATCCTCGCCTCGCCAGAGCGCCTGTCCTGACGAGACAGGCACGGTGCCGATCAGCGCACGGGCGAGGGTAGACTTCCCCGATCCGCTCTCCCCCACGATGCCCAGAGTTTCTCCCGGGGCCAGATCGAAACACACCTCGCGGACGGCGCGTAGCGGGCGCGACCGTGCCCAGGGCCGAATCCCTCGCGGCCGAACGGCGTAGGTGACCGACAGGTCCCGGACCGAGAGGAGCGAGGCGTTCATGCCGCTGCCTCGAGTCGGGGATTCGACTCGCACCGGCGCAGGATCGGTCCGTACCTGGGCCTACATGCCGCGTGCGTGGGTGATCCGCCTGCGCGGACTGACGACGTCCCGCGGCCCGCTGCCGGCAGGACGATTGCGTTCGCGGGTTCTCGAACAAGGAACGTGTCATCGCGCACGGTCGTCGTGCCTCGTTGATTCCGCGGTCCGGTGGCACGCGATCAGGTGATTCGGCCCGCCGGTCACGAGGGCCGGCAGCTCGCGGTGACACCGATCGATGACCCTCGGACAGCGCGCGGCAAAGGGACAGCCCGCAGGCAGGCGGTTCATGCTCGGCGGATCACCGGGAATGGCCGGCAGACTCTCGTCATCCCGGTCCAGACGCGGCACCGCCTCCAGCAATGCCCGCGTATAGGGATGGCGGGCCTCGGCGAAGATTCGATCCACCGGGCCGCTCTCCATCACCCGGCCGCCGTACAGCACGACCATCTCGTCGCAGCTTCCCGCCACGACGCCCACGTCGTGGGTGACCAGGATGACGGCGGTGCCGAGCTCGGCCCGTACCTCGGCAAGCAGCCGCATGATCCGGGACTGCACGGTGACGTCGAGCGCGGTGGTCGGCTCGTCGGCGATGAGCACGCGCGGGCGGCACAGCAGCGCCATCGCGATCAGCACGCGCTGGCGCATCCCGCCGGAGAACTCGTGCGGATACATGCCGATCCGCTTCCTCGCCTCCGGCACCTCCATCGCATCGAGCAGCCGGACCGACTCGGCCAGCGCCTCGCCCCGGCTCATGCCCCGGTGCAGGGTCAGCACCTCCGTCATCTGAGCCGAAATGCGCATGTAGGGATTGAGCGCGGTCATCGGGTCCTGGAAGACCATGGCGATGCGGCTCGCGCGAATCCGGTTGAGCGCGGCCTCGTCGAGACCGATGAGCTCGGTGCGCTCGAGCTCCACCGAGCCGGTGGCGGTGCCGTTGGGCGCGAGCAGTCCCATGATGGCGAGCATGATCTGGCTCTTGCCGGAGCCGCTCTCGCCCACCACGGCGAGAGCGCGGCCCGCCTCCACCTCGAGGTCGACGCCGTTGACCGCGTGCACCGTACCGTCGGGGGTCTCGAACGACACGCCGAGATCGCTTACCCGCAACACGGCCATGGCTCACCGGTCCTTGGGGTCGAGCGCGTCGCGCAGCCCGTCGCCGATGAAGAAGAACGAGAACAGGGTGACGACGAAGAAGAAGAGCGGAAAGAGAAGCTGCCACAGCGTGCCGTACTGCATCTGGCCGGCGCCTGCGTTGATGAGCGCCCCCCAGCTCGTGTCGGGCTCCTGCACGCCGAGGCCGAGGAAGTTGATGAAGCTCTCGTAGATGATCATCGAGGGGACCAGCAGCGTGGCATAGACGATGACCACCCCCAGCAGGTTGGGAACGACGTGGCGCAGGATGATCCTCGCAGGCCGCACACCCATCGCCACCGCGGCCTCGACGTACTCCCGGTTCCTGATGCCGAGCGTCTGCCCTCGGACGATCCGGGCCATGTCGAGCCAGCTTATGAGACCGATGCCGATGAACAGCATCAGGATCGAGCGGCCGAAGACCACCATGAACAGGATCAGCACGAACATGTAGGGAATGGACATCAGCACGTCGACGATGCGCATCATCACGCTGTCGAGCCGCCCGCCGAAGTAGCCCGCGACGGCGCCGTAGAGAGTGCCGACGATCACAGCGATCAGGGCGCCCACCACGCCGACCATCAACGAGATGCGCGTCCCCTGCACGGTGCGGGCGAACAAGTCGCGCCCCAGCTCGTCCACGCCGAACCAGTGGCCGTTCGCGAGCGACGGGGCCCCCTTCTCGGCGACACTGCCGAGCATCGACCAGTCGATCTCCTCGTTGGACCACGCCGCCACCAGGTCGCCGAGGAGCGCGAAGGCCGCGATCAGCGCGAGCGCGACGAGGCTCGCCACCGCGGCGCGGTTGCGCAGGAAGCGGGTGCGGGCGTCCTGCCAGAGCGAGCGGCCGTCGCGAGCGGCATCGGGGCCGGCCAGTGCCCGCACCGTGCGTCGTCCGAAGAGCGGCGCCATCTGCTCAGTACCGGATCCGGGGGTCGATCCACGCGTACAGGAGATCGACCACGAGGTTGAAGAGGATGGTCAGCGCACCGGTCAGGATGGTGATGCCGAGGATGACCGGATAGTCGCGGCTCAGGGCCGAGTTGACGAAGAACTGCCCGATGCCGCCGGTGGCGAAGAAGACGTCGATCACCACCGAGCCGGTGATCATGCCGACGAAGGCCGGACCGAGATACGAGATCACCGGCAGCATCGCCGGCTTGAGCGCGTGACCGAACACCAACCGCCGCCGGGGCAGTCCCTTGGCGCGGGCGGTGCGGATGAAGGGCGCGTTCAGCACCTCCAGCATCGAGGACCGGGTGAGGCGCGCGATGGAGGCCATGAACGACGTCGAGAGCGCGATGACCGGCATGACCACGTACATCCACTGCCCGCCCTGCCACCCGCCTCCCGGCAGCCAGCCCAGCCACAGCGTGAAGATCAGGGTGAGGATCGGCGCCATGACGAAGTTCGGCAGCACCTGGGCGCCGATCGAGACCCCCACCGCCAGGTAGTCGAGAACGGAGTTGTGGTGGACGGCGGCGGCGATGCCGAGCGTCACCCCCACCAGGACCGCCACCGCGAAGGACCAGGCGCCGTAGGTGAGGGTGACCGGGAAGCCCTGGGCGATGATCTCGTTGACGGTCTGATCCGTGTAGCGGAACGACGGCCCGAAATCGAACTCGGTCACGATGGAGACGACGTAACGCCAGATTTGCACGGCAAGCGGCCGGTCGAGACCGTACGCGCGCTCCAGGTTGGCCATGACTTCGGGCGGAAGCGCACGCTCGGTGTCGAACGGCCCGCCGGGCGCGGCCGCCATCACCAGATAGGAAACGACGATGAGGATCAACAGCGTCGGTATCGCGACCGCGAGCCGCTTGAGGAGGTAGGCAGTCATCGGTCACCCCGGCACGCGGAGGCGCATCCGTGTTCGCTCAACGCCCATGGATTCGTGGGCGCTCGCCTCACGTGCACTCGTCAACCGGACTCCAATGCGCCGGCGCACGACGGGCGCGGCCGGCCGCGTTCAGCGCGCGACGCGATAGAGGTTCCGCGAATACCAGTTGTTCTCCACGTTGTCGTAGGGCCACCCCTTGATGTCGGCGGACAGGAGGAAGGTGTTGGCATAGTGGTAGATCGGAATGATGGCCATGTCATCGGCCAGGATCCGCTCGACCTCGCCGTAGATCGCGTCGGGATTCTCCGCCGTCTTCGAAGCGCGCATCAACTCGTCCACCTTCGGATTCGAGTACTTGCCCGCGTTCGATCCGTGGGTGGTGGTGAGCAGATCGAGGAACGTCGACGCCTCGTTGTAGTCGCCGCACCACGCGGAGCGGGCCACGTCGAACTCCTGGTTGCGGCGAATGCCGAGGTAGGTCTTCCACTCGAAATTCGCAAGCTCCGTCTCGACCCCCAGCTTCTGCTTCCACATCTGACCGATCACGGTGGCAATCTGCTTGTGGCTCTCGGAGGTGTTGTAGATGAGCTCGAGCTTCAGGTTCTCGACACCGGATTCCGCCATCAGCCGCCTGGCCTCGGCGTCCCGCTCGGTCTGGCTGAGCTTGCCGTATGCGATGTCTGGCATCGTGAACCCGGCCGTCTTGAGGTGGGTGAAGTTGTAGGCCGGCCATTGGCCGCCCTTGAGCACCTGGTTGACGATCACGTCGCGGTCGACGGCCATGCCGAGCGCCTTGCGCACCCGCACGTCGTGCAGGGCGGGATTGCCGCTCGCGGTGTGGTTGATGGCGTAGTAGTAGGAGCACAGGCGCGGGACGCTGGTGGCCTGGTCGGGCAGTTCCTTCTCGAGCGCCGGGTACTGGCCGGGGGGAAGGCTGTCGAGATGATCGAGCTCACCGGCGCGATACCGGGTGAGCGCCTGGTTCGAGTCGTTGATCACGAGTCCGGTGACCTTCTCGATGATCACGGCGCCGGCATCCCAGTACGACGGATTCTTCACCCGCGTGTGATACTCGTTCAGCACCACCTCCTCGAGCGTGTAGGCGCCGTTCGAGACCATGTTGCCGGGCGCGGTCCAGTCCGCGCCGTGCGCCTCGATGGTGGCGCGGTGCGCGGGAAACAGGGTGGCGTAGGTCGTCATCGCCGGGAAGTAGGGGAGCGGCGTGTTCAGCCTCACCTCCAGCGTGTGGTCGTCGAGCGCCCGCACGCCCAGCTTCGAGGGCGGCTCGCTCCCGGCCAGGATCTCCTTCGCGTTCACCATCTCGGTGAGCTCCAGATACCAGCCGTAGGGCGAAGCCGTCGCGGGGTCGACCGCGCGCCTCCAGGCGTAGACGAAGTCGTGCGCGGTCACCGGATCGCCGTTCGACCACCGGGCGTTCTCGCGCAGGGTGAAGGTGTAGGTGGTGTTGCCGTCGGTGGCGGCGTAGCCGGTGGCCACCCCGGGGACGAGGTTCCCCTTCGCGTCCTGGTTCAGCAGGCCTTCGAAGAGATCGCGGATGACGTGGAACCCGGCGGTTTCCTGGTTGAGCTGCGGATCGAGCGTGGGGAACTGATCGAGCAGCCGATAGGTGAAGGTCTGGTCGTCCGCCAGCTTCTCGCCGGTGGCCGGGTGGGTTCCGGCGGCCCGCACCTGCCCGGCCGCCGCGATGGCCAGCGCCACGGCCAGCGCCCTGCCGGCAACGGACAGCCTCGTTCGGATCTTTGCGTGCTGCATTGCTCTCTCCCCTGGTGTGCAGCACATGTTCGCCCGCGCTGCCGTGACGGATGGGATTTCGGCGCGAGTTCCGCTATCGAATCCATCGGGCACCCTCCGCATCGGATTCGCTCCATCCTCCTCGCCCGGCGAATGCGTCATGGGACCGGGCCGCCCGGTGGCGATCTCGAACCGAATCGTCACTCGAGGAACACGCAGCTCGGGCACCCCTCGCGCTCGTATGCGGCTTCGGCCGCAATCCGGTCCTCCTCGCACTGGTACTGCGGGTCGGGATGCCGCTCGACGCGATCGTCCTCGCTCGACCCGTCGAGTCCCGGGCGCATCACGGAGTCCTTCCAGGCGTCGTCATCGGCCCACCGGTACGGCAGCCGGCGGATCGTCCCCGGGGTGTCGATGGCGACGAGCGCTTCCAGCGTGTCGCGCAGCACCCGCCGTTGCAGCGCTGCATCGCGAGGCTTGCCGGCAGTGTGCCCGAGCGGAAAGTCCAGGTACACCGCCCGAGGCGGACGGACCGCCTCGGTGATCGAATACGCGCTCGACATGGAGATGGTCGGGATTCCGCGTCCTTCGATCTCTCGTGCGATCAGTCCCACGGACTGATGGCACACCGGTCAGGCGGGGACGAGGAGTACCACGTCGACCGCGTCCTCCTCCATGCGCTCCGCGAGTGCCGGGGCGAGACGGTCGCGTACCTTGCGCACCGAGTAGATGCCGCCCATGAACGTGTATGCGTTCGGGGCGATCTCTCCGATGCCCCTTTCGCGCGCCTCCGCGCGCAGCGTTTCCAGCGGGAACACCACGTTCGGGTCGGAACGGGCATCGGTGACGTCGTAGGCGAAGTGCGTCGCCCGAAGCGCGGACATCTCGCAGTCTGCGGGAATGATCCGGTAGCTGATGTCGTCGCGGTAGTGAAACGCGATTTGACCTTCGCGATAGATCCCCCCGGAAGCAATCAGCCCGATCCGCGACTCCGCGAGCGGTTTCGAGACGGGCTCGAACGGAGGAACGTCCTCGTTGTGGACCCACTTGTAAGGCGGATAGCCGAGTGCGCTGTACTGCTCCCTCGTGCGTTCGATGTAGTCGACCGGCGGCCTGGACATGAGATGACTCCCTCGTGACGTTGGCGACAAGGTCCCGGGAAGCGCGAAGATTAATGTGTGCTTCGAAGGCTCCACAAGGGCGATTTTCCCGGGCGCCGTACGGACTTCGACGGACGCGCCGAATCCGTATCGTCAGCGCTCGAAGAGCGAATCGGCATGAACGGAATTTCCATGAACAAAGCCGCCGAGAATGACGAAATGCGCGCCGACTGCGATTGTTCCGGCGGTGTCCGTGGCGAGCATCATCAGGTCTGGCCGTGAACTCGTTCGGAGAAGTTGTCGACTCAAGCCGGCACGTTCCGCGGCGTGTAGTCCTCCCGCCTAGCCAGCAGATGCCCCAGCATCAGGCAGAAGCAGCCGAGCACGAACAGCTTGTTGACGAACCAGTTCGTGGTCCAGATGGTCCACTCGGGGTCACCGAGGAACAGGACGAACTTCGTCACCACGATTCCGATTTCGAGGACGGAAACCGCGAGCGCGAGCGCATAGGTGTAGCGTGGGCGCACGAGCAGAGCCCAGCCGAGCCAGACGTGCGCGATCGGCCAGAAATCGAGGTAGACGTGCGTCGACGGCGCAAGTCCATGGGCGAGCGCCCAGGCAATCGGGAACAGGTACTTGATGACCACCGTCCATGCGGCGAGGACGAACAGGAAATGGGCGAGGAAGACGGTCATGGCCGGTCTGCGCGGCACACTCGGAAGTCGACTCGGAGGCGGCGCGATGCGGCTATGGACGGTGGGTCGGTCATTGCATTGGCGTTGCCGTGTCGCCGGGAATACGCGGCGGGGCAACGAGAGAAGCCGGCGGGCGGGACGGCGGTGACACCCGGCGAGTCATTCAACCGAGCCGCGCCGCGGCGTCCCGCGTGAACACGGGTATCGGAATTCCGATTGGACAGGCGTTCAGGCATGGCGCTCCGTCGCACGCGAGACAGGCGCCGGCCCCGGCACCGAGCGCGGCGTAGTCGGCGCGTGCAAGCCCCGGATCGCGATAGTCGACGTCGTACATCCGGGTCCGCAGCACCTCCGGGATCTCGACACCGGCCGGACAGCTTTCCTCGCACGCATTGCAGGCATGCCGGCAGTACCGCGATCCCTGCAGAGCGGCGTAGCGTGCGAGCAGGTGCATGTCCGCCGCGCCGGCCGGACCGGAGCCCGAGGCGGCGACGTACTCGTCGATGTCGGAAGTGCTCGTCATGGAGACGACGAGGCCGTCGACGTGCGGGCTGGACAGGACCCACCGGAACGCGGCCTGCGAGAAGGTGGCGCCGTGCGTCTCGAAGGGCCGCATGTCGTTGATGCGCGCACCCATCAGGGTCTTCATCGCAATCACTCCGACGCCTTTGGAACTCGCCCGCTCGATGGTCCGCCCGAGCTCGGGCTGAAGCGCCACGAAGTGGAGCTGCGCGCGCAGCTTCTCGTAGAAGCTCACGTCCTGCGCGAAGTTCCAGGCGACGAGGATGACATCGGCGAGGTCGTGGTCGAGCGCGTAGTCGAGGCACTCGACGAGGGAGCCGCCATGACCCGACATCCCGCGAAAGCGGATCTTGCCGTCACGGATCGCGCGGTCCGTGAACTCCGCCCATTCGGGGTTCTGCAACCGTCGAAGATCGTTGACGGCGTGATTGAAATAGATGTCGACGTAGTCGATGCGAAGTCGCCTCAGCGACCCTTCGAGCGCGGACATCATCTGACCGCGCGTCTCTCCGCCCCACGCCTTGTGCTTCGAGGCGATGACGTAGCGATCGCGCTCGCCCCGCAGCGCTTCGCCGATCGCCTCCTCCGCCCGGCCGCCCCGATAGCTCTCCGCGGTGTCGAAGTAGGTGATTCCGCGAGCCGCCGCGTGGCGAACGAGCCGCGGATCGGCCGACCGGCTGGACCCGAACGAGATGTCGGACACGCGCAGGCCGGTGTTCCCAAGGGTGACGTAACGCTGGACGCGAGGCACCTCGGACCGGGCGCCGCCGGGGCCGAGCCCGACGAGGCCCGCGGTGAATCCCGCCCCCGTACCGAGAAAACGTCGCCGGTCCATCATCGCCATGTCGCCTCGCCAATCGATCGCAGTGACAGGATGAGAGCACGACCACTCGTCGCTTGCGCCCCCGGCCGCCGCTCCCGAGACCATCCTGCTGCCGACTCGGAGCGGCCGTCCCGGCCGACATGCTCGATCCGGCGACGAGCTGCCGCAACCCCTGCTTTCACAGCCGACATCATGACTCGATAACGGACTCGTGGAAAAGGCTCTCGACGGAGATCGGCCCGTCAATCAGCCGCTGGTCCACCATGTACTCCACGAATCGCTCCAGGTTGGCCCGATTCGCGGCGAGCCCGGACACCCAGGGATCCGATTGCAGCGCTTCGCGCTGGGCGTCGAGCTCGTTGCGGCTGAACAGCAGCAGCGAATATCCGGGATCGGCGTAGCAGGAATACGTCTTCCGCTTCGCCTGCTCCCACATGTCGATGGTGACCCGCGGAAGCCACGGCGCCTTCTCCACCACCCGCTGCGGAAACACCATGACGTGCATGATCGGGCAGTACCCGAGCTTGCGGAAGTACCGGAGCGACTCGCCCCTCGAATCGGTGAACAACCTGCGAACGCGGTCGGTCCGCTCGTAGACGAGCGGCGGCGGCGACGGGTGAATGTAGGCGTCGAGCTCCCCTTCGGCGAGCATCCGCGCCGCCTCTTTCCCGGCGGGAATCCTGTGCAGGGACAGGCTTGCATCGGACTGCAACGGCAGCTCCTCTTCGCGTTGCAGGAACCAGTGGATGTCCTCCCAGGGAACACCGTACTCGAATTTCAGATCGCCCTTGGCCAGCACGCACAGCGTGGTCTGAAGCGAATTGATGCCGACCCGCTTGCCAGTCAGGTCCCGCGGCGTCTCGATCCCGGCGTCGACGTTGACGAACATGCACAGTTGGCTGAACAGCCGGCGCGGAAACACCGGCGCCGCGACGAGAGAGACGTCTCCCCGGCTCCTCGCGATGATGAAGGAAGCGAGCGACTGCTCGCAGATGTCGAACTCCTGGTCGCGGAACATCCGGCCGTGCCGGTCGGCGCCGTCGCGATAGGCGTCCGGGTCGACCAGACCGACCTCCAGCGGCTGCAGCTCGACACCGTCGGGCGCGGTGACCGCATCCATGAAGAACGGGGCGTGGCGGTCGAGCCGATCGAGTGCGATTTTCAGGATGGTCTTGCTCACGAATTCACCTCGCCGGTCGGCCGGCGGTCGGATGGCCGATCATCCGGTCGCGGCGGTGGCCACGCTCCGCATCCGCGGCTCCGCGCCGGTGTCCCGTCATTTGCGTCGGAACGCGACACGCCGACGCTCCGTCCGTGGGCCGACAGGCGAAACGCGCCACCCGGTGTCCGGACAGGCATTCCCTTGCGGTACCGAACGCAGCCGCGTCAGGCCTCGGAGCGCGATGCGCAACCCACACACTGCGGGACGGCGGGATCGATGGTCAGACGTTGCGCGGGAATGAGTTCCCCGCAGCTCAGACAGTAGCCGAATTCGCCCTCGTCGATGCGCCGGAGCGCGGCCGCGATTCGCCCTCGCTCCAACTGCCGGCGACGACTCGACGCCTTCGCCATCTGCTGCGCCTGCATCGCGTCCATGCGAGACAGCCTGCCCAGGCGCGTCTGATCGAGCTCGACCGTGCCTGCCGAGTCCTCGCCGCTCATCTCCTCGTCGATCAGGGTGCGTTCGCGCGCGAGCAACAGATCGCGGAAAGCCGCGATGTCGATCGAATCGTCCATGGCTTCCCTCCTCGGTTCGAGCTGCTTCGATTCCGTCTGCCGCGCCTCCGCCGGTGGCGAACGCTCGTCACTTCTCCGGTCCACCCCCGAACAATTCGTCGAGCCGGCGTCTCGCCTCGTCGCTGTCGCTCGGCGACGCGACGCTCGAGGAGGGGAGGCCGAACAGACCGTCGAGCTCGGCGCGTGCGGCCTGCGCTGTTCCATCTTCCATCCCGGGACCCAGCCCCGGTTCGGGCGTGAAGTAACCGCAGAAGTTCGCGCGCTCCCGATCCGTCACCTCATCCGCCACCGGCTCCTTGCAGCCCCGCCGCACCCCGGGGTCGAAGAACACGCACATCCGACACACGTGCAGGTCGGCACGGCACGCCGGGCACTCCGCGACCCGCGCGAACGGCACGAGCACATCGGCAAGCGTAGCGCCGCACTTCCAGCAGGTCAGTGTCGGCATCGTCGACCCCGGCTGCCGCTCGCGAGCTCACCAACCCGTCAAACGGCGGTCATGCCGCCGTCGATCACCAGCTCCGCGCCGGTCATCCACGCGGATTCGTCGG
Organism: Gammaproteobacteria bacterium; assembly: GCA_022826505.1. GTDB lineage: Bacteria > Pseudomonadota > Gammaproteobacteria > HK1 > HK1 > HK1. The sequence goes on along the minus strand of JAJDUQ010000224.1, from coordinate 33,671 downwards.
ATGCGAGGAAGAGGCAGCCGTTGGCGATGTCGACAGGCTGCCCGAACCGACCCGCCGGAGTCTGCGCGAGGCGAGGCGCGGCCCGCTCCGGGTCGTCGTGGATCGCCTGGGTCATCGCAGTGTCCACGAAGCCGGGGTGGACGGAATTCACCCGGATACCCTGCTTTGCGTACTGGGCCGCGGCACCCTTGGTGAAGGTCCGGACTGCCCCCTTGGATGCGTGGTAGGCGGCGTTGTTGACCGAGCCGACGATTCCGTAGATCGACGAGATGTTGATGATCGAGCCGCCTCCCGCCGCCAGCATCGGCTCGATCGCGTACTTGGTGCCGAGGAAGACGCCGGTCGCGTTGACGGCCATGACGTGATTCCAGTTCTCGAGGTCCAGGCCCGCGATGTTCGGCGATGTGGCGCCGTCGGCGCGGCGCCCGGACACCCCCGCCGCGTTCAGCATGATGTCGAGCCGGCCGAAGCGCTCCAGCACGGTCTGCATCGCTTCACGCCACTCGTCCTCGGAGGAGGTGTCGAGATGGTGGTAGAGCGAAGACCCGCCGGCGGCGGCAATCTCGTCGGCCACCCGGCGACCGAGGTTGTCGTTGAGATCCGCGATCGCCACCGCCGCTCCATGCGCGGCGAACAAGCGGGCGCTCGACGCCCCGATGCCGGACGCCCCGCCGGTGATCATCGCCACCTTGCCTTCCAGTCGCTTGCCGACGGTCATGGTTCCTCCTCTCGATGAATTCGGTCACTTCACCCGAGCGAGGATACGCCAGCGCCGCACCGCTACGCATCCCAGGCCGCAATCGCCGCCTCCACTCCGGCCCCCGGTGCGCTTGTATGGCCGAAGCGGCGCAGCGTCACCTCGAGCGCCGCCAGGCAGGTCATCACGTTGTCCCGACGGCATCCGAATCCCATGGTGCCGATGCGCCAGATTCGCCCGTGCAGAGGGCCGAACGAAGTCCCGATCTCGAGGCCGAAGTCGTCGAGCAGCGCCGCACGCACCGCGTCTCCGGGAACACCGGCGGGGATGTGCACGCCGGTGACGTTGGGCATCTTGTGCTCCTGGTCGCCGAACAGATCGAGGCCCATTGCGGTGAGGCCGGCGGTCATGGCGCGGCTCGCACGCGCGTGCCGGTCGAACCGGTTGTCGAGCCCCTCCTCCAGCACGAGACGCGCGCATTCCCGAGCCGCGTAGAGCATCGACGTCGCCTCGGTGTGGTGGTTGAGCCTCGATTCGCTCCAGTAGTCCATCAGCATCGACAGGTCGAAGTAGTTCGACTGGATTATCCGGCCGGTGCCTGCCTCGTAGTCGTCCGGACGGATGCCCTGCTCGACGTGCTTGCGGGACTTCACCACCGCTTCCACCCGCTCGTTGAAGGTCACCGGCGCAACTCCCGGGGGACCCGACAGGCACTTCTGCAACCCCGCCGACACCGCGTCGAGCTGCCAGGCGTCGGTCTCCAGGGGCATGCCGGCCACCGACGCGGTGGCGTCGACGTAAGTCAGTGCGTCGTGCGCGCGGCAGATCCGACCGATGGCGTCGAGGGGCTGGGCCATGGTGGTCGACGTATCACCCTGCACGACGGCGACGAGCTTCGGGCGGTGTCGCTTCACCGCGTCCTCGACCTGTTGGGGGTCGAACACCGTGCCCCACTCGGTCTCGATGGTGACGACCTCCGCCCGGCAGCGGTGCGCAATCTCGCACAGCAGGTGTCCGAATCGGCCGAAGATCGGGACCAGAACCCGGTCCCCGGGGTCGAGCACCGACACCAGGACCGCCTCGATGCCCGCGCGGGCAGTGCCGTCGACCAGCAAGGCCCAATGATTGGTGGTGCGGAACACCTGCCGGTACAGCGCCATCACCTCGTTCATGTACTCGGTGAAGCGCGGGTCGAACTGCCCCAGCAACGGCAGCGACATCGCCTGCAGGACGCGAGGGTCGACATCCACCGGACCGGGGCCCATCAGGCGGCGCGGCGGAGGATTGAGGGGGTCGAATGCGTTGTTCATGCGGGTTCCTTGGCCACAACCGGTTTTCGAGTTCGTGCAGGCGCGGAGGTCGGGATTCCGCGGATTCGAGCGCCCCGCCGTCTCGAGCCGCAATTCGCGCGTCGCGGCCGCGCAAGTGTTCCCGAGTCGGAGTTATTCCATGGTGTCGAGGCGCCTGCGCGCCGCTACGTCAGGGCCGATGGTTCGCGTGCCAGTGCCGGGCCATGTCGATGCGTCGGGTCACCCAAACATCCTCGTGTCCGGCGACGTGGTCGAGAAACCGTTCGAGCGCCGCGGCCCGACCGGGCCTTCCGGCAAGCCGGCAGTGCAGACCCACCGACATCATCCTCGGGGTATCCGCTCCTTCGCGGTACAGCGTATCGAAGCTGTCGCGGAGGTAGGCGTGAAACTGGTCCCCGGAATTGAAGCCCTGGGCGGTGGCAAAACGCATGTCGTTCGCGTCCAGGGTGTAGGGGATGACGAGGTGCGGCCCGTGCGGCGCATCCTCCCAGTACGGCAGGTCGTCCGCGTAGGAGTCGGAGTCGTAGAGAAACCCGCCGTCGGCCTTGACCAGATCCCGCGTGTTCGGGCTGGTGCGTCCCGTGTACCACCCGAGCGGCCGGGCCCCGGTCGCCCGGGTGTGAATGTCCACGGCCCGCTCGAAATGCTCCCGTTCGACCTCGAGCGGCACGAACTGGTAGTCGATCCAGCGCAGACCGTGGCTCGCTATTTCCCAGTCCGCCTCGAGCATCGCCGCCACCGCCTCGGGGTTGCGCTCCAGGGCCATCGCCACGCCGTAGACGGTGACCGGTATCGCGCGCCGGGTGAACGTCCGCCACAGCCGCCAGAATCCGGCCCGGGAGCCGTACTCGTAGATCGACTCCATGTTCATGTGCCGTACCCCGGGCAGCGCCTGCGCGCCGACGATCTCGGAGAGAAAGGCCTCCGACGACTCGTCGCCGTGCAGCACGCAGTTTTCGCCGCCCTCCTCGTAGTTGATCACGAACTGGAGGGCGATGCGGGCGCGGTTCGGCCACCGCGGATCGGGCGGGTTGCGACCGTAGCCGCGCATGTCTCGAGGGTAGGGAGTCGAATCTGTGCTCATGGCAACGAGCGCCCTCTGCGGACAGGGCGAGCGAGGGCTTGGTGCCGGGTGCGGTCGCGTCATGCCGCGCTCGTGTCGAACACGGAGGCGATCGACCACCCCGCACCCGGACCCTTGCCCGAGGTCATGTAGTTATGCAGCTTTTCCCGCATCGTGGCAACATGCCCGGTCATGGCGCACGCGGCTGGCAACGACGCATTCCCGGCTCGGGACCGCTCCACGGCACGGGGTTCGACCGGCTCCGGGTCCTCGACGTCCGCAACGAAAGGCCGCATCGAGCTGCACGCGGTCGTGAAGTCCTACGACGCGGTCACCGCCGTCGATCACGTGGACCTGACCGTGGCCGCCGGCAGCTACTGCTGCCTGCTCGGTCCCTCCGGTTGCGGCAAGACCTCGACTCTCAGGATGGTCGCCGGGCACGAGGAGATCAGCGCCGGCCGGATCCTGATCGACGGTCACGACGTCGGCGAACTGACCCCCGCCGACCGTCCGACCGCCATGATGTTCCAGAACTACGCGCTGTTCCCGCACCTGAACTGCCTGGACAACGTCGCGTTCAGCCTGCGAATGCGGGGCATGCCCAGGGCGCAGCGTCACGCGATCGCGCTCGAGAAACTCCAGCTCGTCCACATGGACGACTACCGCCGGCGCATGCCCTCGCAGCTTTCCGGCGGTCAGCAGCAGAGGGTGGCGCTCGCACGGGCGCTGGTGACCAACCCCTCGGTGCTCCTGCTCGACGAGCCGCTGTCCGCCCTGGACCCCTTCCTGCGCGTGCGCATGCGCGGTGAGCTCCGGCGGCTGCAGCGCGACCTCGCAATCACCTTCGTCCATGTGACCCATTCGCAGCAGGAAGCGATGTCGGTCGCGGACACGGTGGTGGTGATGGATCACGGGCGAATCGAGCAGGTCGGCTCGCCGCGCACAATCTACAATGCCCCGGCGACGAGCTTCGTCGCCCGATTCATGGGTGGGCACAACGTCCTGCGGGGACGACTCGACACCGCCTCGGCGGAGGGTTTCCGACTGGCGGTACCGGCCGGCGGCGTCGTGACCGGTGCGGGCGACGCGGCCGCGCTGGACCGCGACACCGCGAGCGTCGCGATTCGGTCCGACCTCGTTCGCATTCGCGCAAACCGACCGGACCCCTTGCCGGACAACGCGGTGCCCGGCCACGTGCTCGGTATCGAATATCACGGCTCGAGTGTCCAGGTCGATCTGGAAATCGGCGAAGTCGGGGAGTTCTCGGTCACCGTGGGCGAGAAGGAGTTCTACGCCGCGCCGGTGGAGGTGGGATCGGACGTCGTCGCGTCGTGGCGCACCGACGCGGTGCATTTGCTGGGGGATTGAAGCAACGTTGAACGACGGGTTTTTCGAAGGCCGTATCGGCGGCCGCCGACACGGATAGCGCAAGAACGAACTCACAGGTCTCAAACCGTTCCGCGTCACTCGGAGAAGGCTTCACGGACAGGGGGCCCGTCGGGGTTCTCCGTTCGTGCGGTCGTCAGGGCGCGGGGCAATCCACACGCTCGATGTCGAGTGAAATCGACCCGCCCCTCCGGGGCGCAACAGGAGATGGACGATGCCGAAGCAGAGAAAGTCGACCCGAACCCTCACCCGCCGGACCATGCTCAAGCGCAGCGCGGCCCTCACGGGCGCCGCGGTGGCGAGCGGCGCGATTACCGGATTCCCGATGGTGTGGGCACAGAACATCAAGGACGTCACCCTGCGCCAGTTCGGAACCGGCGTGTCGAACATCAACGCCATTGCCGAGAAGGCGAAGGAGGACCTCGGAATTACCCTCCAGATGACCGCGCTCGACACCGACTCCACCGCGCAGCGCGTCGTCACCCAGCCGAAGAGCTTCGACATCGCCGACATCGAGTACTTCACGCTGAAGAAGGTCTGGGGCGCGGGCAACATGCAGCCGATGGACATCTCGCGGCTCCAGCACTTCGACAAGATCGTCGGAATCTTCAAGGACGGCAGGCTGACGCCGACCTCGAAGATCGCGCAGGGCACCGCCCCGCACACCGTGAGCTTCGTCGAGCAGCCCGGCGACAAGAAGTTCGCGTCGGGCATGACGAACTGGTACACGATGGTGCCCACCATCTACAACGCCGACACCCTGGGCATCCGCCCCGATCTCATCAACCGTCCCATCGAGAGCTGGACCGAACTGCTCAACCCCGAGTTCCGCGGCAAGGCGTCGATTCTCAACATCGCCTCCATCGGCATCATGGACGCGGCGATGGTGTGCGAGGCGATGGGCGAGATTCAGTACGGCGACAAGGGGAACATGACCAAGGAGGAGATCGACAAGACCATGGCGATCTTCACCGAGGCGAAGAAGGCCGGGCAGTTCCGGGCCTTCTGGAAGACGTTCGACGAGTCGGTGAACCTGATGGCGTCCGGCGAGGTCGTGATCCAGTCGATGTGGTCGCCGGCGATCACCAAGGTCCGGTCGATGGGGATCCCCTGTGTCTACCAGCCGCTCAAGGAAGGGTACCGGTCGTGGGGCGGCGGACTCGGCATCTCCGCCAACCTCTCCGGGCTCGAGCTCGACGCGGCCTACGAGTACGTCAACTGGTACCTCTCCGGCTGGGTCGGCGGCCTGCTCATGCGCCAGGGCTACTACTCCGCGGCGCCCGAGACTTCGAAGGCGCACATGTCCGACGACGAGTGGGGCTACTGGTTCGAGGGCAAGCCCGCCCAGGGCGATATCATCAATCCGTTCGGGCAGAAGATGGAGTCGGCCGGCGCGGTGCGCGACGGGGGCTCGTTCCACGACCGCATGGGAGCCGTCGAGTGCTGGAACTCGGTGATGGACGAGAACCGGTACATGATTCGGAAATGGAACGAGTTCATCGCGGCGTAACGGGACGCCGGGCAATGCCGATGAACCGAAAGGCCGGCGGCATCCGCCGCCGGCCTTTCCCCGAATACCCACTCCCGGGAGGCCGGGCGTCCCGCGCTCACAGGGACACCTCGCGGGAATCTCGGGCTGACTGATGGGCGGTCTCGTGCGCTACCTTCAGGTCCTGCCCCTCACCCTCACCCTGGTGCTGTTCCTGGTGTTCCCGATCCTGCTCATCGGGGTGGTGAGCTTCTGGGACTACAACGAGTTCGAGCTGATCCCCGATTTCGTGTGGACCAACTACGAGGAGCTGTTCACCTCGTCGGTCACGTACACGATTTACTTCGCAACCCTCAAGTTCGCCCTCCTGACCTGGGTCTTCACGCTGTTCATCGGCTTCACCGTCGCGTACTTCCTCGCCTTCCACGTGCATGATCTCAAGTGGCAGATCGTGCTCTTCCTGCTCTGCACCATCCCGTTCTGGACCTCCAACGTCATCCGGATGATCGCCTGGATTCCGGTGCTCGGACGCCATGGCCTGGTCAACGAAGGACTGCTCGCGCTCGGGGTGGTCGATCAGCCGGTCGAGTGGCTGCTGTTCTCCGAATTCTCGGTGGTGCTCGCGTTTGTGCACCTCTATACGCTCTTCATGGTGGTACCCATCTTCAACTCGATGATGCGCATCGACCCGTCGGTCATCGAGGCCGCATACGACGCGGGGGCGGGGACATGGCGCACCGTGTGGCACGTGATCCTTCCGCTGTGCAAGCCCGGCATCGCCATCGGCACGATCTTCGTGGTCACCCTGGTGATGGGAGACTTCGTGACCGTGCAGATGATGTCGGGCGGTCAGAGCGCGTCGGTGGGGGTCGCGATGAACAACAAGCGAGCCCTGCTCCAGTACCCGGCCGCCGCGGCCGACGCGGTGATCCTGCTCGCGGTGGTACTGATGATGGTGGCGGCGCTGATGCGCATCGTCGACGTGCGCAAGGAGCTGTAGCGATGCGTCACGGCGCAAGGCGGCGAATGGAATCCCGCACGCTGGCGCTCTTCTTCGCACTGTTCGTGGTGTTCCTGTACGGACCCATCATCGCGATCGTGGTGCTGTCGTTCCAGGGCGTCGACGGCGGCCTCACCTTCCCGATGAACGGCGTGTCGGTGCACTGGTTCGGAAAGCTCTTCGAAAAGCAGATGGTGGGGAATTTCGAGGCGTCGTTCGGGCGCTCGTTCACCCTGGCGTGCGTGGTGATGGCGCTGACGGTGGTGTTCTCGCTCGCGGCCGGCCTCGCGTTCCGAAAGCCGTTCCGCGGCGCGACGGTGGTGTTCTACCTCACGGTGGCGAGCCTGATCGTCCCGTCGATCCTGATCACGCTCGGAATCGGCCTGATGTTCGACCGGGCCGGGTTCGAGCCGAACTGGTACAGCTCGGGACTCGGTGCGCATCTGACATGGACGTTGCCGTTCGGCCTGCTCATCATGTTCGCGGTGTTCAACCGGTTCGACCCGTCGTACGAGGAGGCGGCGCGTGATCTCGGCGCCCGACCCTGGCAGGTCTTCCGCTTCGTCGTGCTGCCGATCATCGGCCCGAGCCTGGTCGGAGTCGGTCTGTTCGGATTCACCCTCTCGTTCGACGAGTTCGCGCGTACCCTGCTCGCGGCCGGGGTGCACAACACGCTTCCGCTGGAGATATTCGGGATGACCACGACGGCGACCACGCCGGTGCTCTATGCGCTCGGCACCGTGACCACCGGTGTCTCGTTCCTGGTCATCATGCTCAGCCTCCTTTTCATCACGCTTCTCAGGCGCCGGCGCCTGAGGCACGGGACGGACGCTGGCGAAGGGATGGTGTAGGCACAAGATCGTCCTCGCCCGGATGCGGCGCGGCGCGGCCCGGCAAGGAAAGAAGGAGAACATGGTCACCGCTTCCGTCATTCTCGTCAGTGGGAGACCATCCGCGCGATGAAGCTGCTCCTGGTCAACCCCAACACCACGGTCTCGATGACCGACAAGATGCGCGACGCGGCATGCGCCGTCGCGTCGCCCGGGACCGACATCGTCGCCCTCACCGCGCGGTACGGACCGGAGAGCATCGAGGGGTATTACGACGAGGTCTTCTCGATTCCGGCGATGCTGGACGCGGTGAAGGCGCACCCGGACGCCTCCGGCGTGGTCGTCGGGTGCTTCGACGACACCGGCGTCGACGCGGCCCGGTGCGTGACCTCGGTACCGGTGATCGGCATCTGCCAGGCGGCGATGCAGGTGGCATCCATCGTCTCCGGCAGCTTCACGGTGGTCACCACCCTGAGCCGATCGGTGCCGGCCCTGGAGCATCTCGCTCGGCGCTACGGCTACTCGGATCTGTGCCGCAGGGTGCGGGCGTCGGAAATCCCGGTGCTCGCGCTGGAGGATCCGGATTCCGGCGCACGGGACCAGCTCCGCTCGGAAGTCCGCCGCGCACTCGACGAGGACGGCTGCGAGTCGATCGTGCTCGGCTGCGCGGGCATGGTGGGCATGGCCCGCTCGCTCTCCGAGGAGCTGGGGGTGCCGGTGGTGGAGGGCGTGACCGCGGCTGTGAAGATCGTCGAAGGCCTCGCCGTCCTCGGCATCGCGACATCGAAGCGTGGCGGATACGCGTCACCCCGCGCGAAGGCGTACACGGGCGCGTTCTCGCGATACCGCCCCGGCTATCGGACGACGCCGGCGGAGCGCTGACCGTTTGTCCCGTGCTCGCCCTGCGGTGCCTCCGCCCGGCTAAAGGCAGTACCGGGCCACTTCCTCGTGGGTCGCGAACCACACTCCTTCGTGGCCGCGGATGTACTCGATGAGCTCCTCGAGCAGGGACAAACGCGAACGATGCCCGATGATGTGCGGGTGCATGGTCAGGAGGAACAGTCCCCGCTCCCGGTACGCGCCGTCGAACTCGCCCTTGAATATCTCGAGCACCGCGGACGGCGGGGTGTAGGGGCGCAGGGAGGAGAATCGGTCCATGTAGAAGTAGACGGCGTCGTCCCGAATCCACTCCACGGGAAGCTCCACGATACCCGTCGGTTCGCCGTCCTCGAGCAGCTCGTAAGGCTCGTCGTCCGCCATCAGGGAGGAATCGTAGAGGAGCCCCATCTCGCGGCTGATGGCCAGGGTGTGCGGGCTGAAGTCCCACGACGGCGTGCGAATGCCGACCGGGCGCACTCCGGCAACCCGCTCCAGGGTGTCGGCCGCGCGCATCTGTAGATCGCGCTCCTCATCCGCGGGAAGCCTGCCGTTGAACTCGTGAATCCACCCGTGAATCCCGATCTCGTGCCCCGACGCGACGACTTCGCGCTGCTCGTCGGGATAGAGCATCGCCACCACCGCCGGCACGAAGAAGGTGGCGGGGATTCCGTGACGGGCGAGCATCGCGAGAATTCGCGGAATCGCCACCCGATTGCCGTACTGACCCTGGGAGAGCTTGCTCGGCGACGTGTCCCCGGAGCGAAGGGTGAGGGTTTCGTGGTCGGAGTCGAACGAGAGCGCAACCGCGACCCGCGCCCCGTTCTTCCACGCGGCCGGCTTGAGCGAGCGCCCCGCTCGAACCTTGTTCACGATCGAGCGCCAGCGCGCCTCCTCCCACTGCCAGGGGTGGTCGGTGTCAGAGTTTCTGGGCAGCTCCACTGGAAACCTCCCGCGTCCGGTCACTCCGTCGGCTCAGCCGAGATACGCCCGCTGCACCTCGTCGTTGTCCAGCAACTCCTGCCCGGTGCCTGCGAGCACGATTTCACCGGTCTCCATCACGTATCCCCGGTCCGCGATCTGCAACGCCATGAAGGCGTTCTGCTCCACGAGCAGCACCGGCACGCCTTCCTTCCGAATCGCGAGCACCGCCTCGAAGATCGTCTCCACCAGCATCGGAGCGAGCCCCATGCTCGGCTCGTCGAGCAGAAGCACCCGCGGCTTCGACATCAGCCCGCGCGCCATGGCGAGCATCTGCTGCTCGCCGCCCGACAGCGTTCCCGCGACCTGCCCGATACGCTCTCGAAGCACAGGGAACATGCCGAGCACGTGTTCCTCGCTCTCCCGGACCTCCTGCTTGTCGGCGCGCAGGAACGCGCCCATGCGCAGATTCTCCCCCACCGTCAGGCGCCCGAAGATGCGTCGACCTTCGGGGACCTGCACGATGCCGCGACCGACGACATCGTGCGGGGCGACGTAGGTCAGCACCTCGCCCTCGAATCGCACCTCGCCCTCGGCCGGAGCCAGGATGCTGCAGATGGCGTTGAGCGTGGTGGTCTTGCCGGCCCCGTTGGCGCCGATCAGGGTGACGATCTCGTCATTGTCGACCTCGAGCGAGAGACCGCGCAGTGCATGGATGTTGCCGTAGAAGACATGCAGGTTGTCGACCTCCAGGACCGCCACGTCAGCCTCCCGCGGCGGCGGCCCGAAGCCGATCGGCGCCGGTGCCGAGATACGCCTCGATGACGCGCGGGTCGGCCTGAACCTCCTCGGGGCTCCCTTCCGCGATCTTCTCCCCGTGGTCCAGCACGGTGACGACATCGGACATGCCCATCACCACCCGCATCTGGTGCTCGATGAGCGCGATGGTGATGCCCATCTCGTCGCGCACCCGGCGCACGAAGTCCATCATGTCGGTGCTCTCGCGCGGGTTCATCCCCGCCATCGGCTCGTCGAGCATCAGCAGCCGGGGACGAGTCGCCAGCGCCCGGCCGATCTCGAGCCGGCGCTGCTCGCCGTAGGACAGGTTGCGGGCGTAGATGTCGCCCCGCCCGGCGAGGCCCACGAACTTGAGCAGCCCGTAGGCCTCGTCCAGCCCGCGCTGCTCGTCTTCGCGGGTGAACCGGGAGTTCAGGATCGCGCCCCACCAGGTGGAACGCAGATGGAGGTGCATGCCGACCAGGATGTTCTCGATGGCGGTGATGTTCGCGAACAGGCGGATGTTCTGGTAGGTGCGGTTGATGCCGGCCTTCGCCACCGCGTCGGGGGTGAGTCCGTCGATGCGCTCGCCCAGAAACCGGATCTCCCCGCCGTCGGGCGGATAGAACTCCATGATGCAGTTGAACACCGTGGTCTTGCCGGCCCCGTTCGGTCCGATCACGCTGTGGATGCTGCCCTCGGCGACCGACAGATTCAGGCGGTCGACCGCAACCAGCCCCCCGAAGCGCTTCGTGAGTCCGTCGCAGACGAGAATCGGCTCGCCGTTCACGGTCGAAACCCGCACTCGAGAACGGGCGCTGCGCTTGTTTGCCGCGGTTCTCGACGGACTCGGTGGAAATTCGTTTCCGCGGCACGGACGGCGCCGGAGGGAGTGAGATCGTTCCCGCGACGGCGGAAATCCGCGAATCCGCTCGAATCCGGTAAAGCCGCCAAAACCGGCATCCTCGCCGCAATCACCGGCCCGGGCCCTCGCCGCGAAGCTCCGCCTCGATGGCCGCCTGGCTCTCCTCCTCCAGCATCCTCTCCCGGCGCCGGGCCGCGGAAGGCCACAGCCCCTCCGCCTTGATCCGCATCATGACCACGATCACGAGTCCGTAGAACAGGAATCGGTACTCGCCGAACTCGCGCAGCAGCTCGGGCAGCCCGATGAGCGCCGCGGCACCCACCACCACCCCGGGGAGACTGCCCATTCCCCCGACGATGAGCAGCGCCAGCACGTTGATCGAGATGAGGAGCTGGAAGCTGTGGGGGAAGATGGATGCGAGCATCACCGCGAAGATGGAGCCGGCAACCCCGGCGAAGCCCGCCCCCAGCCCGTAGGCCAGCAGCTTGACGTTCACGAGGTTGATGCCGAGCGCCTGCGCCACGTCCTCGTCGTCGCGAATCGCGGTCCAGGCGCGCCCGAGCCGCGAGTTCTCCAGACGCCACGCGAAGTACGCGGCCACCGCGGAGGCCACGAGGGTGACGTAGAAGAGGTCGATCGGGTCGTTGAACTCGAAGCCGCCGATGGACGGCCGCGGAATGCTCAGCACCCCCTGCGCACCGCCGAGCACCGGGGCGGCGAAGTCCGACAGCACCAGCACCCGCACGATCTCCCCGAGGCCCAGGGTGGCGACCGCCAGATAGTCGCCGCGCACCTTGAGCACCGGGATACCGAACAGCACCCCGACGATCACCGACAGCACCACCGCGATCGGCAGCGCCTGCCAGAAGCTCAAGTTGGCGATGGCGATGTCGGCGTTCGAGGTGAGCAGCGCGGTGGTGTAGGCGCCGACCGCGAAGAATGCGACGAATCCGAGATCGAGCAGTCCGGCGAGTCCGAGCTCCAGGTTGAGTCCCATGCCCATGAGCACGTAGAGCCCCACCAGCATCAGGACCTGGCCGATGAAGTTCCCGGCGAACGCCGGAAACCCGATGATGAGGACGAGGCCGATCAGGATCTTGAAGCCGAGCAGCATCTTCGCCTGACCGGGCGTCGCGTTCTCCCTGAACGCGTCGTAGCGCGGCCGGCATGCCTGCCACACCGCACTGACCACGGTGGCGACGCCGAATACGATGAACGCGCCCTGGAGCCTGAGCCCGTCCCAGGTAAAGAACACCTCGCGGAACTTCATCAGGAACTCGTACTGCAGCATGAGCTGGATGAGCTCCTGGAACAGCCCGGCGAAGAACGCCCAGGTCAGCCCGATCACCAGCGGCCGGCGGATCTTGCGCGGCATCGAGTAGAGCGCGGCGCCGAGCAGCCCGCACAGCGCCCCGCCGAGAATCAGAATCGCGACGGCGGTGCCGATGTGCTGGTCGAAGGTCAGGATGTCCAGCAGGTCCTTCTTCAGCGCGATGAATACCCTGCGGAGCTTGAAGAGGTAGATCGCCAGGGCCAGCAGAGAGACAAGCCCTCCGGCCACCGCACCCGCGCCAAGCCCCTGCGCGACGCGTGTTCCGAATCCGGTGCGGCTCGAGGTGTGCGTCACCCACAGCCCCGCGAAGAACGCGGACATCACCAGAGTGAGGTGCGCGAGGCTCAGGACGCCGTCGACGATGTCGCGCTGGCCGAACATCGTGAGGATGCCGACGAAGCCGGTGAATACCGCAACCCCGCCGAAGGTGAGGCCCGACATCATCGTGCGGTACGGTGCGGAGCGCTCGCGCTCGCGATGCTGGTAGCTGGCTGCGACGACGGCGAAGGTCATGCCGGATCCTCGACCGCGCAATCGCGCGGTCGCCGTTCGTCGAGATGGGGGTGCGCTCTCATTCCTGTTCCTGCGCCTTGTGTCGCCGGCCTCTCGCGCCGGCCGGGTCAGGCTCTCTGTGCCGCGAGCCGTTCGCCCAGAATTCCCTGTGGTCTGAAGATGAGGATCATCACCAGCATGGTGAACGCGATCAGGTCGCGAAGCTGGTACGGGGCGGCGATGCCGATCCCGTCGAGGAACAGCGCCGGCCCCACCGACTCCACCACGCCGAGGAAGAAGCCGCCCACCATCGCTCCGGGGATGTTGCCGATCCCGCCGAGCACCGCGGCGCAGAACGCCTTGATGCCGGGAAAGAACCCCATGAAGTAGTAGATCTGCTTGTAGACGAAGCAGTAGAGCACCCCGCCGATCCCGGCCATGCAGCCGCCGAGGATGAAGGTGAAGATGATGACCTTGTTCACGTCGATGCCCATCAGGGCCGCCGCGTCGCGATCCTCCGACACCGCCCGCATCGCGGTCCCCATCCGGGTCTTCTGCACGATGAGGTACAGCAGCAGCATCGAGCCCAGTGCGGTCACAATCACGATCGGCTGCACCAGCGGAATCTCGAAGCCGAACACGTCGAGCCGGCCCTTCATCCATTCCGGGTCCGGGTACGAGCGGATGGTCGAGCCGTACATGCCACGGAAGGCGTGCTGGAGAAAGAACGAGGCGCCAATCGCGCAGATCAGCGGGGCCAGCGACTTGACGTGACGGAACGGGCGGTAGCAGATGCGCTCGACGAGCAGCGCGATGACCGCGCACACTCCCATCGCGAGCACCATGATCGCGAGCATCGCGAGCAGCGGGAAGGCATCCAGGGTCCCGGCCCGATCGAGCGACGAAGCGAGGAAGTAGGCGCTGAAGGCGCCGGCCATGGTGATGTCGCCGTGGGCGAAGTTGATGAGCCGCAGGATTCCGTAGACCATCGTGTAGCCGAGCGCGATCAGCGCGTACACGCCGCCGATGGTCAGCCCGAACATGAAAAAATCCACCCACTGGGCGGTGGTGTAGGTGCCCTTGACCAGGGTACCGATGGTGCCCCCGACCACGACCACCACCACCAGCGCGCGCAGGCCCCACAGGACCACGTCGACGAAGGTGATGCGCCTGAGGGATTTGAGCCTCTGGCTGGCAGGTGCAGCTTGTGCGGTCACGGACGGGCTCTCGCGGCGCGCCTGAACCGGGCGCATGTGGCCGGGACCGGGACGCTCCGCGCGGAGCGTCCCGGCTCAGGGGTCGGATGGTTGCGGCTCGGTCGAATCAGGGATGGATCTTGACCGGATTCGTGCCGATCTCGAAGGTCTCCGGATCGGAGTTGGTGAACTTGTAGGCGGCGAACTTGAAGCCCGCGCAGTCGCCGTGCTCGTTGCAGTCGATCGGGCCGCCCATGCCTTCGAAGCCGCTGGTGGCGAACAGCGTGTCGCGCAGCGCCTGACGACCGATGTAGGTGTTGCCGGCGTCGTCCTTCACCGCCACCTTCCCGATGCCCATCAGCGCGACCGCCATGCCGTCGTACGCGTTCTGGTGGAACGCCTGGATCGGCGCCTCGCCGTACTTCTCCTTGTACTTCTCCACAAGCTCCGGATACCGGTTGCCCATTGCGTCCGGAGAGGTATCCGGGTTGGTGAACACGAAGTCCACGGCGGTGTCGCCCGCCGCCTCCAGGAAGCCCGGCGCCATCAGCGCGCTGCCGCCGATGGGGGTGGTGTTCTCCAGACCCTTGATCTCCCCGAACTGGCGCACGATCTGGGCCGCGGCGGCCACGAAGATCGGGAAGTACACGACGCATGGTTCGGTGGTGGCGATGCGGGTGAGCACCGGTCGCATGTCGACGTCGGTGGGCGCCACCGCCTCGGCCGCGGTCACCGACCCGCCCAGCTCCTTGAAGCGGTTCTCGGCCACGCGCACGAGCTGCTCGGCGTAGGGGCTGCCGTCGTGGATGGTGGCGAGGCTCTTGCACTGCATCTGGTTCCAGAAGTACTCGGCGTCGGCCGCGCCGGCCGCGAGGTCGTTGTAGATGGTGCGCATGTAGCCGTGCAGACCCTCGGGACGGTCCGCCGCGGTCAGCGACGGCGCGGTGGTCGAGGTGGCGACGCTCGGGATGCCCGCCTTCCACAGGATCGGGCCACCGGGGGTGCCGGCGCTGGAGCAGTCGGGGCCCACCACCACGACGATGTTGCGGTTCGAGGCGAGCTTGGTGGCCGCGGTCTGCCCGCCCTCGGCGTTGCACTGGCTGTCCTCGGCATAGAACTTGATCGGATGTCCGGCGACCATGTTGCCGGCGTCGTCCATCGCAATCTCCGCGCCACGCTTCTGATCCAGACCCAGATTGACGTCGGGTCCCGAGAGGGTCCAGTAGCCGCCGATGTGGATCGGGGCACCCTTGGGGATCTTGACCACGCCGAGCGGGTCGGTGACGGGACCGACGGTCTCGGCGGACAGACCGGAGACGGCTCCGGCGGCGAAGCCGGCCGCCACGACCAGAGCCTTCATGGTGAGAGTTGCTTTCATCGGATCCTTCCTCCTTGGGGTATTCGAGCCTTGTCTGGTTTCCGGAAGCCGAGCGGAATGTCGTGCGACGGGCGAGGGATTCGCGGAACCATGAGCGGGACTTATTCTGGGACCCGACCCCCACCGTGTCCAGCAGCAGCCCGGCTCCGCTGACCGCGAGGTGGTCCACGCATCCGCGGGCAGACCGAGCGCGGCGCCCCACGGAGTCGGCCGGATGTCACCGAACCCGGATCGCAACGATTCAGGCCGTTTGTGCGGGTTTCGGGAGCGAGGGAAAACCGCACGGGCGTTCGTCGAAATCTCTTTCCGAGATCCGGGAAACGCCTTACTCGAACACGAGCACCGGCCCGCCCAGCACCTCGGCGCGCGGCGACACGCCCAGGCCGGGCGCGGCGGGCGCCACCATGCGCCCGCGCACCCGTTGCGGCGCGTCGTCGGCGATGCTGACGGTCACGTAGCTGTTGAAGTCGGTGGCGGTGAACAGGAACTCGGGCGGCGTGCTGTGCGCCATGTGCGCGATCGCCGCGGTGACGATGTCGCCGCCCCAGGTGTCCTCGATGGTCATGGCGATTCCGAGGGCGAGGCACAGATCGCGGGCCTGACGTGCCCGAGACAGACCGCCGAACTTCCCGATCTTGATGTTGACCACGTCCATGGCCAGATCCGCATGCCCGCGCAGGAGAGAGTCGAGCCCGTCGATCGATTCGTCCAGCACGAAGGGACGGTCGGTATGGCGGCGCACCGACAGGCACTCCTCGTAGCTCGCGCAGGGCTGCTCGATGTACACGTCCACGTCCCGCACCGCCGCCGCGACCCGCATCGCGTCGTGGCGCAGCCAGCCGGTGTTGGCGTCCGCGATCAGCTTGTCTCCCGCTTCGAGCACCGCCGCGGCCGCATGCACCCGCTCGATGTCGACGTCCGCGTCACCCCCGACCTTGAGCTGGAAGCGGCGATACCCCTCGTTCCGGTAGCCCGCGACGCTCGCGGCCATCGCCTCGGGCGTGTCCTGCGAAATGGCGCGGTAGAGCACGAAGTCGTCCTCGTAGCGCCCGCCGAGCAGCTCGCAAACCGGCATTCCCGCCGATCTTCCGAGCACGTCCCAGGCCGCCATGTCGATCGCGCTCTTGACGTAGGGGTGACCCTTGAGCGCCCGATCCATGGTGCGGTTCAGCCGCTCGACCTGCCTCGGATCCTCGCCGATGAGCTGCGGCGCCAGCTCCTCCAGGCCGGCGCGCACGCCGCGCGCGTAGGACGGAAGGTACACCGGGCCCAGCGGACAGACCTCGCCATGGCCGTGAACACCCTCGTCGGTGTCGATGCGCACCACGGTGCTGTCGAAGACCTCCACCGACTTGCCGCCGGACCACTTGTAGCTGCCTTCGTGCAGCGGAAGGTCGACCTGGTACACCGAGATCCTTGTGATTTTCATGCGGCCTCCGAGGCAGATTGCGGGCAGGACGAGGATGACGGCGGGACGGGAGCGATCTCCGCCGTCGGATGATAGGCTCGATGAGGATAACGGACAGGAACTCGCGATGCGTCGCCACCTCGCATCTCCCCGCCTCGAGCCGGGCGCCTCACCCTACAGTCACGTGGTCATCGCCGATCGCGACTGCTTCGTCGCCGGAATCGTGGCGGCGGACATCCCGGGCGGCGAAGCGCTCATCGGCGATGTCGAAGCGGAGACCGATCTCGTGATGCGCACCATCTGCAAGATCCTGGCGGACCACGGGATGGACATCGCGGACCTGGTTCGAGTCGACGTCCATCTGGTGGATCTCGACGAGATTCACGCAATGGACCGCGCCTACCGTCGCCATCTGGACCGGAAAGCGATGCCGGTGCGCACCACTACCCAGTCGGACAAGCTCTACGGCGGCAGCCGGGTGGAGATCACCTGCATGGCGCGGCGCCGCTGACGGCGGGTCCAGCTTGCGTGCCGGCGCGAAGGCGAACCCGTCGAGACGCTCCGCAAGGCGCTGGCCAGTGGACGACGGGCGGGTTCGACTCGGTTGTCATGACGAAGTCGCAGCCGTCGAAACGGCCCGCACCGTGCGCCGCCGCCAGGGCCGCAGGCTTGTCCTCGGCGGTCGCCGCGATCCACGATTGCACCCCATGGGGTGTGGGACCGAAGCCCCGAACCAGGAGGACACCCAATGAAATTCGCTGCGATTGCATTCACCGCCATGGCGGCCATCGCCGCCGCCCCGGTCTCATCCGCGGCCGACATGGCCGCGGCCGACATCATCAGCACCGATGGCGCGGCCATCGGGAAGGCCACCTTCGAGCAGACGCCGACCGGCGTGCTCATGTCCGTCGACGTCTCCGGCCTGCCGCCCGGCGGTCACGGCATCCACCTGCACGCCGTGGGCTCCTGCACGCCGAACTTCAAGGCGGCCACGGGCCACATCAATCCGGGCAAGGTCAAGCACGGCCTGCGCAACCCCGAAGGACCGGACAACGGCGATCTGCCCAACCTGTACGCCGCCGCCGACGGCTCCGCCCGGGCCGAGTTCTTCACCACCCTGGTGTCGGTGACGGGCGGCGACATGCCTGCCCTTCTCGACGAGGACGGCTCCGCCGTCATCATCCACGAGAACCCCGACGACCACATGACCCAGCCCATCGGCGGCTCGGGCGGTCGCATCGGCTGCGGCGTCATCGGGAAAGTGTAGCGCGGAGCAGGACGACGTCGATTCGCCCGGCGGCAGCGACACTCCCGCCACCGGGCGAATCGGCGGCCGGACCTCTGCCGCCGACCGTTCCGAACGCCTCGCGGCCGGACGGTGCCCACCGGACTTGCGTCCCGACATCTGGAATTCGACGACGCGATGGGCAACCATAGTCCCGAACCCGCACGTACGTTCGCCACGAAGGAGGATGAGACCTCATGTCGAACACCGATATCCGAATCATGCCCATCGTCGGTCCGCTTGGCGCCGACGCCTGGGGGGTCGATCTCGAACGCCTGTCGGACGAGGACTTCGAAGTCCTGCACCGCGCCTGGCTCGACCACGACGGCATTCTGCGCATCCCCGGACAGTTCGTGGCGGCGGAGACGCTCCTGGCCTTCGCCGCCCGCTTCGGCGATCTGGACCTCGCCCCCACCACCAGCAAGGGGCACAGCGAGCGCTATCGGCCCGATCTTCCGCACCTCGTCGTCATCTCCAACATCGTCGAGAACGGCAAGGCACTCGGTGGACTGGGAAGCTACGAGTCCAAGTGGCATACCGACATGTCCTACAACGAGGTACCACCGAAGGCCAGCCTCCTTCATGCGATTGAAATCCCGAGCAGGGGCGGCGATACCGGCTACTGCAACATGTACCGCGCATACGAAGCGCTGCCCGAGGTCACGAAGCGGCGAGTCGCCGGACTCACCTGCAAGCACGACGCCTCGCGCAACAGCGTCGGCCAGGTGCGCCGGGGCTACCAGGACGTCTACCAGCAGCGCGAGGAAGTGCCGGGCGCGGTACACCCGATCGTGTGCACGCACCCGGAGACAGGCCGCAAGTGCCTGTATCTCGGCCGCCGCGATCTGGCGTTCATTCCCCAGCTCCCGCCGGCCGAGAGCGACACCCTGCTCGACGAGCTGTGGGCGCACGCCACGCAGGACGAGTTCACGTGGTATCAGCGCTGGCGCCTCGGCGACATCGTCATCTGGGACAACCGCTGCACCATGCACCGCCGCGACTCGCTCGACCCCGGCGAACGCCGTCTGCTCAATCGGGCGCAGGTCAAGGGAGAGCGTCCGTTGGCCGCGGCCGAGGCGGCCTGAGCACCACGCCGCGCCGCCGCACGCGCGTTGCCCACTGCCTCCGCTGGCAGCCGAGGCATTCCGTCACGTTCTCGCGGGCGCACGCCCTGGAGGGTGATGGGGATCCAGCTCTTCGAGCCGCCGTGCGTGTCCCGCGCCGCTGCTCCATGCGTCTCGGCAATCACGGGGTAGTCTCCCGCCAAGGGGACGAGAGACGAGGAAAGAGAGCGCAAGCCAAAGTTCCCGATCGGGAACCTCTTGTTGCCATGTTACGGGATTCCGTGCAACATTCCCGGTCGGGAACAATCATGCCCGCACGAATCCTGACACCGGCCGAAATCGGCGGCATCGTTCGTCGCACCCGCAAGGCGGCGGGACTGCGTCAGTACGAGCTCGCCGGTACCGCGGGCGTCGGCCTGCGATTCCTGGTAGAGCTCGAGGCCGGAAAGTCGACCGCGCAGATCGGCAAGACGCTCCAGGTCCTCCAGACGCTCGGCTGCACGCTCGACATCGTACCTCCGCCGGAGGACAAGAGCGTCCGGCGCGAATGACCCGCACCCTCGACGTCTGGTGGGATGACCGGATCGCGGGTCAGCTCACACAGGACTCCCACGGAGCGCTCGGCTTCGCCTACAGCCCGGAGTGGCTTCGGCAGGAGGGCGCCCCCGCCCTGTCGGTCTCGTTGCCCAGGCGCGAGGAGCCCTTCTCCCGCCGCGAGTGCCGCCCGTTCTTCGGGGGCCTTCTGCCCGAGGAGAGCCAGCGGGATGCGGTGGCACGGGTGCTCGGCGTCTCGCGTGCTAACGAATTCGCTCTCCTCGACCGGCTTGGAGGCGATGTCGCCGGCGCTCTTCAGCTTTTACCGCCCGGAGAGCGGCCGGCGGCGCCACCTCCGGGCGAACAGCCGGTGCCACTCGACGAGGCGGAGCTGGTGCGCGTGCTCGATGCGCTGCCCGCGCGCCCGCTGCTCGCGGGTGAGCGGGGACTGCGGCTTTCACTTGCCGGCGCACAGTCCAAGGTGCCGGTGGTCCTGGTGGACGACGCGGTGGCGCTTCCGCTGCCCGGACAACCGACGACCCATATTCTCAAGCCGCCGATCCCGCGGTTTCCGGCAACAACCGAGAACGAGGCGTTCGCAATGCGCCTGGCGGCGGCGGCCGGCCTCGACGTTGCGCCGGTCGAGCTCAGGGTGGTACGGGACCGGACGTTTCTGCTGGTCGAGCGGTATGACCGGTCGGGGGGCGTGGAAGGCGGCGTGCGCCGCATCCATCAGGAAGACTTCTGCCAGGCGCTCGCCGTCGTTCCGGAGCGGAAGTACGCGGGCGAGGGTGGCCCCGCACTGAGGGACTGCTTCGCCCTGCTTCGCCGCGTCGCTGCGCGCCCCGCGGTCGCTCTCCTGAAGCTCCTCGACGCGGTGATCTTCAACCTGATCGTCGGCAACGCCGACGCGCACGGAAAGAACTTCTCCCTCCTCCACGACGAGGCCGGTCCGCGCCTCGCACCGCTCTACGATCTGCTGTCGACGATCGCCTGGCCCGAGCTTTCGCCCCGAATGGCAATGAAGATCGGGAGGCGCTCGACGCTGGAGACAATCGACATCGACGCGTGGAGGACGTTTGCCGCCGATGCGGGCCTCGGCCTGCCGCTGATTCTGCGCCGACTGGGCGAAATCAGCGCCGGCGTGCAGGCGCGGGCCGAGGAGGTTGCGGGCGCACTGACGCGGCCCGGGATCGACTCCGACGTCCTGACGGGCCTCGCCGAGACGGTCGCCGGCCGAGCGGAACGATGCGCGCGGTCGGCACGGAGGTGAAACCGATGATTTCCAGACTTGGCCGGATGGATTCTGAATCGCCTCGCCGAACATCACTCCCCCCACACCTCTCCCAGAAAGCGAAGCCAGTTCTCGCCGAGGACCTTGCGGATCCGCGTCTCGCTCCAGCCGCGGCTCGCCATCGCGGCGGTGAGATTGGGGAACTCCTTGATGGTGGCCAGTCCCTTCGGGAGGCGCGGAACCCGCGGCGTTCCCGGCACCAGCAGCCGTCCGTGACCCTTGTCGCTGCGCAGCCACTCGAAGAACGACACCTCCTGGTCCTGCGTGAAGTCGGTGCCGATGCCGACCGCGTCCTCGCCGGCCACGTCGATGACGTACTCGAACACCTCTACGCACTGGTCCACCGTGGTCTCGTCGCCCCACGGGAGGAACGGCGGATAGGTCGCGACGCCGACGAAGCCGCCCCGCTCCGCCACCGCCCGCATCTCGGCGTCGGACTTGTTGCGCGGGTGCTCCATGATTCCGGTCGGACAGCAGTGGGTGTAGGCAACCGGCTTCGCGGAATGCTCCACCGCGTCGGCACTCGTCTTCGGGCCGACGTGCGAGAGGTCGACGAGCACCCCGCACCGGTTCATCTCGTCGATCACGTCCCGTCCGAAATCCGAGAGCCCGCCGTCACGCGACTCCCAGCACCCGCTGCCCACGAGGTTCTGGGTGTTGTAGGTGAGCTGCATGACCCGCACCCCGAGGTCGCGGAACAGCTCCACGAACTCGGCCCGATCCTCCAGCGCGGAGGTGTTCTGCCAACCGAGGATGATGCCGGTGCGGCCCTCGCGCTTCGCGCGGCGGATGTCGCCGGTGCGGTGCACCGGGAGGAGCAGGTCGTCGTGCTCGCGGAACCATCGCTTCCACTGCGCGACGTTCTCCATCGTGTCCCGAAATCCCTCCCACACCGAACAGGTGCAGTTCGCCGCGGTCACCCCGCCCGCCCGCATCTCCTCGAACACGGAACGGCTCCACTTCGAGATGATCAGTCCGTCGATCAGAATGGCGTCGTCGTGCAGCGCTGCCGGGTCCATGCGACATCTCCGTTGTTCGGTTCGATCGGCGACGAAGTTAGCATGCGACCTCCGACGCTTGCATCGACATCGAACTTGACGCTCGCCGCATCGCCGCCATGATGTTGCCGGACCGATTCGGCGACCGCCGCAGTCTGGTCGGCAACGGCAGCCGCGCCCCGCCGACAGAGGGAATCCGGGAGGAAGTCGCCGTGAGACAGCCCGATCGGTTCGCCGCACGGGAACGCTCCGCACCGCGCGGTGCGGTCGTTGCACAGGGCCGACGGCGGACCAGGCACGTCGTACCGCGGTTCCCGCCTGCGGATGCCTGAACCGGATTCGGCGCCGCCGATCCCGGGTCCGCGTCAGCGCCGTCTCGCCGGCGCCCCGTTCGCCACCCAGTACGGCGCGTCGGACGGCGGCAATGGAGCGCGGCCCCGAACCGCGTCGGCAATCTTCTCCGCGATCATGATGGTGGGCGCGTTCAGGTTGCCGTTGACGATGCGCGGCATGATCGACGCATCCACCACCCGCAGGCCGTCGACACCGTAGACCCGCCCCTCTCCGTCGGTGACCGCTTGGCGGTCATCCGCTGCCCCCATCGCGCACGTGCACGAAGGGTGATAAGCGCTCTCCGCGTGCTGCCGCGCCCAGGCATCGATGGCGTCATCCTGATCGGCGACGCCCGGGCCGGGACCGATCTCCTCGCCGCGGTAGGGGTCGAACGGGCGTTGCGCGGCAATCTCGCGCGAGATACGCACCGCATCGCGCATGTCCCGGCGATCGGACTCGGTGGTGAGGTAGTTGAACACGATCGATGGCGGATCGAGCGGGTCGCTCGAACGGATGCGCACGTGTCCGGTGCTGGTGCCCTTCATCGGCCCCACGTGCATCTGGAATCCGTGTCCGTCGGCGGGGTTGCGCCCGTCGTAGTTCATCGCGATGGGCACGAAGTGGTACTGCAGGTTGGGGATCTCCAGGTCGTCGCGCGAACGCACGAAGGCGCCCGCCTCGAAGTGATTCGACGCCCCGATCCCGGTGCCGGTGAACAGCCAGCGCGCTCCGATCGCGAGCTGGTTCCAGGGCTTCAGCGCGGGATACAGAGAGACCGGCAGCTTCGAGCGGTACTGCACGTAGATCTCCGGATGATCCTGGAGGTTGGCCCCGCAGCCCGGGCGTTCCGCGGTCACCTCGACGCCGACCCCCCGCAGCAAGTCCGGATCGCCGACGCCCGAACGCTGCAGGATCCGTGGCGAGTCGATTGCGCCGGCGCAGCACACGACCTCGCGCTCCGCGCGAATGCGCTCGGTGCCGCCGCCCGGGCCGGAAATCTCGATTCCGGTCGCCCTGCCCCCCTCCACCACGATCCGGGCGACCGGGCTGTTCGTGCGCACCGCGAGGTTGGGGCGCGATCGCGCCGGCCCCAGGTAGAAGAACGCGGTGCCGCCGCGACGGCCGCGCCAGGTCGTGCGATCCATCGGTGCGAACCCCTCCTGCCGGTAGCCGTTGAGGTCGTCGGTACGCTCGAACCCGGCCTCCACGCCGGACTCGATGAATGCCTCGAACAGCGGATTGGTCGGCACGGACTGCGTGACGGGCAGCGGTCCGTCGCCGCCATGGTATGCGTTCGCGCCCGTGTCGCGGGTCTCCGCCTTTCTGAAGTACGGCAGGCAGTGCGAGTACGACCAATGCGCCAGACCGGGGATTCGCGCCCACTCGTCGTAGTCGAGCGGATTCCCGCGGATGTAGACCATCCCGTTGATCGACGACGAGCCGCCGAGCGCCTTGCCGCGCGGGCAGTCCATGCGCCGCCCGTCCATGCCCGGCTCGGGATCGGTGACGTACGCCCAGTTGTACGTGGTGCCGTTCTGCGGGTAGGAGAGCGCGGCCGGCATGCGGATGCGCCACTCCCACCACGGCACCGGACCTCCCGCCTCGACGAGCAGGACGCGAACCTCCGAGTCCTCGGTCAGCCGGCGAGCGAGCACGCACCCCGCGGAGCCGGCCCCGACGAGGATGTAGTCGTAGCTGGGCTCGGGCATGGTTGCGTTCCCCTCGATCCGGCTCCCGGCCTGACCCGGAAGGCTCCGGAAAGTATAGCGGCGCGATGCGGCCGTCATCCCGCGGCAACAAAACTTTACCTGCGAGACAACGTCCGGAAAGACTCCTTTCCTATCGTCTCGTCCCGAGGCTGGTCGATCGGCGACCGGCACGACGACAGGAGAGGAAACGATGACGGAAGACACGCAACGAGATGCGGGCGAGGACACCGGTCCGGGCCGGCAACGCGGGCAACGCCGGGCACGCGGGTGGATCGTGGCGCTGGCCCTGCTCGGGCTTGGCGCCGCCGGCGGAGCGCTCACCACGATCGCGGTGGATGCGGGCGCACACGGGGGATGGGGTCACGGATTCCGGCATCACTGGCACGGCCACGCGACCGATGCCGCCCATGTGACCGAGCGGCTGCAGCAGGCCTCCGCGTGGGCGCTCGGCAAGGTGGACGCCACCGAGGAGCAGCAGGAGCGCATCGACGCGATTCTCGCCGGGGTGGTGGACGACATCTTCCCGATGCGAGCCGAGCACCAGGCGCACCGGCGCGATCTGATGGCCGAGCTGGCGCGCCCGCAGATCGATCGCGCCGATCTGGAGCGGATCCGCACCGCGGAGCTCGCGCTGGCGGAGAAGGCGACGGCCCGGCTGCTGGACGCCACCGTCGCGATCGCCGGGGTGCTCGATACGGAGCAGCGGCAACAGCTCGTCGAGAGGTTCGAGGAGCACCGGCACTGAGCCTCGCGCTCGGCGGCCGCATCGGCATCCGTGGCCGGGCCCGACCGCCCGACGGCGAGCGGGCCCGGCCGCGGCCCCGACGCGAGTCCGGACGCCAACGACACGCTACAGTATGGCCATGACGGATCGGATTCTGATGATCGAGGACGATGCGAGCCTCGCGTCGATGGTCGGCGAGTACCTGCGTGGCGCGGCCGGCATGCAGGTCGATGCCGCGCACGATGCGGCCTCCGGGCTCGCCGCCCTGGCGCGCGCGAAGCCGGACGCCGTGATCCTCGACGTGATGCTGCCCGATCTGGACGGCTTCGAGGTGTGCCGGCGGATCCGGACCAGCTCCGACGTGCCGGTGCTGATGCTGACCGCGCGGGGCGACGACACCGATCGGATCGTCGGTCTGGAGCTCGGCGCCGACGACTATCTCCCCAAGCCGTTCAACCCCCGCGAGCTCCTCGCGCGGATCCGGGCGATTCTTCGCCGCAGCGCCGGTGCGCGGGCGAGCGCCCAGGAGGTGATGCGCTTCGGGCGGCTGGAGATCGATCCGGCGTCGCGCAAGGTCACTCTCGGCGACACGCCGCGCACGCTGACCGGCTACCAGTTCGACTTGTTGCACGCGCTTGCCGCGAACGCCGGCCGGGTGATGTCGCGCGAGCAACTGATGGACCGGCTTCGCGGCGAGACGCTCGAGGCGTTCGACCGCAGCATCGACGTTCACGTATCCCGGATCCGCGCCGCGATCGAGGACGACCCGCGCCATCCCCGTCGCATCATCACCGTACGGGGCGCCGGATACGTCTTCGCGTCGGAGCAGGATTGAGCGGACACGCATCGCGAGCGGCGAGATTGCGGGTGTGCCCCAATACCGTTCTCCCGACGGTCCCGACGGATGCTTCGGCGGTTCGGGCGGACGTCATTCCCCGGCCGATCCTCGGATCACCGACGCTCCGGGCCGTCGAAAAACCTCCAGGTGACCAATATCGGGATTTGCCCGCGTGAGACGGCTCTACTTCCGCATCTATCTTCACTTCGTCGCGATCATCGTGGTGTTCGGCGCGGTCGTCGCGATCGGCTGGATGCTGCGTTCTCACGACGACGAGCCTCCCCATCAGTTCGACACCGTGGCCCGTCTCGTCGCGCGGGCGCTGCCCGAGACTCCGGCCGCGCTCGATGCCACCCTCCGGCAGCTTTCGGAGGACTTTCGGCTCCGCCTCGCGCTCTACCGCAACGACCGGGTCCTGATCGCGTCGGCGGGAGCGCCGGTCCCGCCGCCGCCGGAGCCCGAGCAGATTTCGGGCGACTGGCACGGAGGCGACAGCGGCCCGGTCTTCCTGCTTCGACTGCCGGACGGCCGGTGGCTGTCGGCCCAGATCCACCGGCACCCACCCCGCCGTCTGCTCGGGTTGCTCGTGGTGCTGGCGGTCATCGTCGCCATCGGCGCCTGGCCCCTTGCGCGACGGATCACCCGCCGGCTCGAACGACTCCAGACGCGGGTGGACGCGCTCGGCGCCGGCGACCTCGGCGCCCGGGTCGACGTCGAGGGCTCGGACGAGGTCGCGGCGCTCGCGAAGAGCTTCAATCGCGCCGCGGCGCGGATCGAGTCGCTCGTCTCGGTGCAGCGCACCATGCTCGCCTCGGCGTCGCACGAGCTGCGCAGTCCGCTGGCGCGCATGCGGATGGCAATCGAGTTGCTGGCCACCGCGCCGCGCCCGGAGCTGCGCGAACGCATCGAGCGGGACGTGCTGGAGCTCGACAGCCTCATCAACGAGCTGCTGCTCGCCAGCCGACTGCAGATGTCGGACGACCTGGATACGGCGGAGCCGGTCGATCTCCTGGCGCTGGCCGCCGAGGAAGGCGCGCGAGTCGGCGCCGTCGTGTCGGGAGAAGCGATGAACATCCCCGGAGACCGCCGGCTGCTGCGACACCTGGTGCGCAACCTGTTCGAGAACGCCCATCGCCACGGTGCGGGAACGGCGATTGACGCATCGGTGCGAAGCGACGACGCCGGCGTGCTGCTTCGGATCTGCGACCGCGGTCCAGGTATCCCCGAGATCGAACGACGGCGCATCTTCGACCCGTTCTACCGCGTCACCCAGGTGCGCGAAACCGGCACGGGCGTCGGTCTCGGGCTTCATCTGGTGAAGATGATTGCGGAGCGGCACCAGGCGACCGTCGAGCACCGCCCGAACGAACCCGCCGGATCATGCTTCGAGGTGCGATTCCCGCTGGGTGCATAACCCCGTCTCTCACCGATTCGCGAAACCGGGAGTCAGCGAAACTTGCGAGTCAGACCCACATCCGACCCATCGTCGTGAAACGCCCACCGATGCGGTGAATCCCGCGGTCGAGTCGATCCGAATGAATGCAGAGCACACGTATCTCTACTTCGCCTACGGCTCCAACCTGTCGAGCGCACGGCTGCGGGCACGGGTCCCGTCCGCGCGCCCGCGCGGCCGGGGCAGGTTGCTGCACCACCGCTTGAGCTGGCACAAGCGCGGCCGGGACGGTTCCGGCAAGTGCGACATCGTGCCCACGGACACACCGAGCGTCGTGTGGGGCGTGCTGTACGATATCGCGCGAATCGAGAAGCCCGCGCTCGACGCGGTCGAGGGCCTGGGCGTCGGCTACTTCGAGAAGGAGGTGCGGATCGTCACCGACGAAGGCGAGCGCCTC
The DNA here is from genome assembly GCA_022826505.1 of Gammaproteobacteria bacterium. Lineage (GTDB taxonomy): Bacteria > Pseudomonadota > Gammaproteobacteria > HK1 > HK1 > HK1. The sequence continues at coordinate 6,021 of JAJDUQ010000224.1, read as the reverse complement.
GCTCTCACCTACCATGCGAACCCGGACAGGACGGACCCCGCCCTGCATCCCCGAGACTGGTACAAGGACCACGTCGTTCGCGGCGCCCGCGAGCATGGACTGCCCGCCGACTACATCCGGGAGATTGAAAGCATCGAAATTGTCGTCGACGACCACCGCGGCACGACACCGAAAGAGTGATCGCATGCACGCGAACTTGCACGGCAAGCCGAGCCTGACGCCGACGACACCGAGCCCCTGATTCGAACGATGCCCGGTCGAATGGATCGGGAACCGAACACCATCCGAAACCGACATCCTGCGAGGAGACCATGTCCGAAGACACCCATCGCCCCCTTCGATTCGCGATGATCGCGACCGGAGGAATCGCCGAGACCGCACTTGCGCCGGCGGTGAAGAACGCGGCCGGCGCAGAGTTCTGGAGCGTGCTGAGCCGCGACGCCGGACGCGCACGCGACTTTGCCGAACGCCACGGCGCCGGGTCCCCGAGGCCCGCGCACACCGATCTCGATGCGCTGCTCGCCGATCCCGAACTGGACGCGGTCATCATCGCGTCCGCCGACGCCCTGCACGCCGAGCAGTGCATCGCGGCGGCGGGAGCCGGCAAGCACGTGTTCTGCGAGAAGCCGATGGCGACCACCACGGCCGACGCCGAGCGGATGACCGCAGCGTGCCGGGACGCCGGCGTCAGACTCGGCATCGCGTACCACATGCGCTGGCATCGCGGACACCGGGACCTCGCCGCAGCCGCGCAGGCCGGCCGGTTCGGCACTCTGCGCCACATGCGCGCCCAATGGACGATGCGGGCTCCGGACGCCTCGAACTGGCGCGCCCGTTCCGAGGTCGGGCGCTGGTGGGGGCTCGCTGCGGTCGGCACCCACTGCCTCGACCAGGTGCGCTGGTACATGATGCCCTCGTGCGGCGAGGTGACGCGCCTCACCCCCGTCATCACCCGAAACGTCTTCCACGGCCCGCACGACGAAACGGCGCTCCTCGCACTGGAGTTCGAATCCGGCGCCACGGCCGAGATCTGCACGTCGGTGCTCTTCGACGCGCCCAGACGCATGGAGGTCTACGGCAGCGACGGCTACGCGCTGTTCGACGACACCCTCGGACGCTACGGCGCGGGCCGCATCGTGACCCACGAGGGCGAGCACGCGTTCGAACCGGTCGACCCCTACACCGGCGAAGTGGAGGACTTCGCCGCCTCGGTACGCGAAGACCGCGACCCGGAGGTCAACGGGGAGGAAGGCGCGCGCAACGTGGCGTTGCTCGAGGAGGCCGTCGCCTGAAGGCATTCCCTTCCCAGGCCACGACGTCCGCTTCCTGACCCGAACGTTTCACCGATTCGCGACGCGAGGGCGTGGAGGTGACCGGATTGGCAAGGCGACGAAGCGGGAGACCGGAAGACGAGGTGCCATTGCTTGCCGGGATCCACCGGCGCGTGCGGACCACACGACATCGGTCGGACCGGACGGTTGCAGCCGTCCTCGACTCGCCTTGCCCCGCGCGCGGTACGAAACCGAATCCACCGTCGGGAATGCTGGAGCGCGGCCGGACTCCGACGGGCCTTCGATCATGGTTTCAAGCGCGATGCCGCCCCGCCGCCGGCAGGACCTCGACCAGAACGGCACCGGCGATAAGCACCGATCCCACGACCTGAGCGGTACCGAACGGCTCGTCGACCAGTACCGCGGCGGAGGCCAGCCCCGTGATCACCTCCATCATCAGCAGCAGCCCCGCGCGACCCGGGCTGAGCAGTCGCGCTCCCCACAGGATTCCCCACGAGCTCGTCACGCTCACCACCGCCATGCCCAGGATGATCGCCGCCGCCGGAGCGGTCACGGCCGGCGCGGGGCCGGCCACGTCCGGCAGCAGCGCGACGACCACGATCACCACCGTGCCTCCGACGAAGAGGGCCACGGCGTGCGCGGCCGACGACGTCGCGGCGTCCTGGTGCACGCGCAAGGTGCCGAGCGCCCACATCACGCCGGCGGCGAACGCGCACCAGTCGCCGGCATTGCGAGGCAAGGGCATCCCGCTCTCGCTGCCGAGCACCACCCACAGCCCGCCAAGACCCAGCGCCAGCGCGGCGAGACGAGACACGGTGAACCGTTCGCCGAGCAGCACCCACCCGAGCACGGTTGCCCACACCGGGCTCATGTAGAAGAGCAGGATTGCGGCGACGACCTCGGTGAGGACGATCGACACGGTGTAGAGGACGAACGCCCCGCCGGTGAGCAGACCGGTCACCAGCATGCGCGGTGTGAGCACGGTCCGGGCGGCCGGGTACCGGACGACGACGGGGAGAAAGAGCACGAGCGCCACGACGAAGAGGCCGAGGGTGAACCAGACCGCACCCACACCCTCCGCCTGCATGTGGCGCACCGGGATCCAGTACAGACCCCACACCGCTCCGGCGACCGCGATGGCGGTCTCGGGCGTGACGAGCCGCGGGCGCGCGACCCGATCCTCCGGCGTCAAGGCAGCGCCGCCGGCTCCGGAGGAGATCGATCGAGAATCATGTCCGCCGCCTTCTCTGCGATCATGAGCACCGCGGCGTTGCAGTTGGCCGAGGTCATGCGCGGCATCACCGAAGCGTCCGCCACCCGCAGCCCCTCGGTCCCGTGCACGCGGAGCCGCTCGTCGACGACGGCCAGCGGGTCCGTCGCCGGGCCCATGCCGCAGGTCCCCATCACGTGGAACGCGGTGGTGCCGATCCCGCGGGCGAAGTCCAGAATCTCCCCGTCGGTCCGCACCTCGTCACCGGGCAGCGCCTCCTCGACGAAGAACGGCGCGAGCGGCTCGGTGCGCATGAGCCGGCGCGCGAGCTTGATGCCGTCGACGATCACCCGCCGGTCCATCTCGTCGGCCAGGTAATTGGGCTGGATGAGCGGCTTCTCGAGCGGGTTCGCGCTCCGGGCCCTGACGTGTCCGCGACTCTCCGGCCGGTGCTGCCACACCGCGACCGTGGCGCCCGGCTCGTCGTCGAGGGTCGACTGCACACCGCGCTTGTAGCTCGCGGGAGTGAAGGTCATCTGCAGGTCCGCGCCTTCCAGCGCCTCGTTGGACTTCCAGAAGCAGTGCACCAGGGTCGGCTGGAGGGTGAGAATTCCGGTGCCGAGCGCGAAGTACTTCAGCACCTCCACCCCGAGCCGCCAGCCCCGCGCACGCTCGTTGATGGTCTGCGCGCCCTCGACCCGGAAGGCGGTACGAATCGCGTAGTGGTCGCGCAGGTTCTCCCCGACTCCGGGCAACGCCCTGCGCACGGGAATCCCGAGCTCGCCGAGCAGGCCGGGGGGACCGACCCCCGAGAGCTGCAGGAGCTGAGGCGAGTTGATGGCGCCGCCCGCGACGATCACCTCGCGCGCCGCGCGCACCACCCGGCGCTCGCCCCCGCGCAGGAACTCCACGCCGAGCGCGCGATTTCCTTCGAACACGACCCGCGCGGCGTGGGCGTGCGAGCGCACGTCGACGTTGCGCCGCTGCATGGCGGGGCGCAGGTGGGCCCGCGCGGTGCTCATCCGGCGGTTGCGGTGGATGCTACGCTGAAAGTAGCCGACCCCTTCCTGCCGCTCCCCGTTGTAGTCCGGGTTGCGCGGAATCCCGACGCTCGCGGCCCCGGCGATGAACGCTTCGCACAGCGGATGGCGCCAGTCGAGGTCCTCGACCACGAACTCGCCCTCGCGGCCCCGGAACCGGTCGTCGCCCGGGCCGATGCGGCATTCGCTGCGCCTGAAGTAGGGGAGCACGTCGGCATAGCTCCAGCCGCGGTTGCCGAGCTGCGCCCAAGTGTCGAAGTCCATGCGCTGGCCACGGTTGTAGACATGACCGTTGATGGAGCTCGATCCCCCGAACGTCTTCCCCCGGGGCTGCGCGATCCGGCGTCCCGCGGTGCCCTCGCCCGGCTCGGCCTCGTAGAGCCAGTTGACCGACGAATCGGTCATCGTCTTCATGAATCCGGCCGGGATGTGGATGAACGGGTTCCAGTCCCGTCCTCCCGCCTCGAGCGCGCACACCCGATGCCGCCCGTCCGCACTCAGGCGGTTGACGATCGTGGCGCCGGCGGTTCCGGTACCGACGACCACGAAGTCGAAGACATCCTCGCTCGGCATGACGCGCTATCCGCGCCCCACGAACGGCATCTTGGTCGCCATGACGGTCAGGGTCTGCACGTTGGCTTCGGGCGGGAGGCTCGCCATGCACACCAGCGCCCGGGCCACGTTGTCCGGCTCCATGAGCGGCTCGGCCACGATCTCCCCGTTCGCCTGAGGCACTCCGTCGGCCATCCGCGCCGCCATCTCGGTCAGGGCGTTGCCGATGTCGAGCTGCCCGCACGCGATATCGTACTTGCGCCCATCGAGCGAGGTGCTCCTGGTGAGCCCCGTGATCGCGTGCTTGGTAGAGGTGTAGGGCGCGGAGTTGGGCCGCGGAGCGTGGGCGGAGATCGAGCCGTTGTTCACGATTCGTCCGCCTCTCGGCGTCTGGCTCTTCATCAGCTTGAATGCCTCGCGGGTACACAGGAAGGCGCCGGTCAGGTTGACGTCGACGACGTACCGCCACTGCTCGACGGTGAGCTCCTCCATCGGGATTCCGGGCGCGTTGACCCCGGCGTTGTTGAACAGGAAGTCGAGTCGGCCGAACACCTCCTTCGTCCTCGCGAAGAGCGCCTCGACCGATACCGGATCACTGACGTCGGCCGGCACCGCCAGCACCTGTTCGCCATTCGCCCCCGCGTCGGCCTTCGTCTTCGCGAGGGGCTCGGGGCGGCGCCCCGCCAGCACCACCGACCATCCCTCGCGCAGCATCGCGAGCGCGCAGGCCCGACCGACGCCGGTGCCGGCACCGGTGATCATCGCGACCCTTCCGTTTCCGCTCATTCCCGCTTCCCCCGTATTTCGATGCCGCGGCACGACGCGGTCGTGACACGAGCGCCGGCCGTTATCGACACGACGCCACGGGCCATGGCGCCGCGGCGACGTCCACTACATTCACGATGGGTGTCCCGACCGATGACGGAACGGGGCCTGATGCGGATCCGGCCCTCGCGGTGGAGTCGTCAGACGATCGCGAGCCGGCTCTCCGGGACGCGAATCACTCCACCACCTGCCAGAGCGTACCGTCCTTGGACGTCTCTCTCAGACAGTTCAGCAAAATGCGCCTGGTCTCGTCCGCGGTTGTATTGGCGCCGCTGGCAAACGCGCTCACCAGCCCGCCGACGGCACCCGCCGTAGCGCCGATCACCGCGCCTTCACCGACGCTGGTATCAAACCCGCCGCTATCCAGAAGGCCGCCGTACGCCGCTCCGGCCGCCGCTCCCACGCCGGCGCTCTCCACGACGCCGGTGAGGGTTTCGAGCTGTGCCTTCTGCGCGGCGGTCGCCTGACGATTCGCGGCCACTTGGCGGCAGACGGCCAGCACCTGCTCGTAGCGCGCCTCGTTCCCCGGCTCGACGACGACCGCCGGCCGGTACTGATCCGACCCCAGCCCGCTCGAGGCGGTCAACCCGGAGTACGCCGATCCGCAGCCGGACAGCACGGCTGCCAGACCGACGGCGGCTAGCGTCGAATGGATCCTCGTTTTCATGGCCCCGTATTCTCCCAAGGAGTGGATCGGCTTCAGGTTCGGTACGGTAAGGTGCATCAACGCTTCACGAAGTTCAACGATTCATGCACCGATACGCCGACAACACCGAGCGTCGTCCCGCCTGCGACACACGTCATTCCCACGAACGCGCATCCGTGTTCAGTCGATTTCCGCCAATTCCGGGCTTTTCGCAGATGAAACCATCGGCGCCGACGGTCCGGATGTCGGATCAAGCCCTCGGCCAATCCGATCCGCCGAAGCCATGGAACTGCGCCGACCCACGCCGGCTCCCGCGTTCAGCAATTCCCGCTGGCTGGAGGATAGTAGAGGAATCAGGGGGTTGGGAGGCTGAGAAAAAAATGTTCTCGTAAACTTTCGTGGGAGGATTCAGCATAATGGCCATGTTCTCTCCAGCGATGGGTGAGGTGTCATGGC
>JAJDUQ010000277.1 GCA_022826505.1 Gammaproteobacteria bacterium | reverse complement strand
CTGCCCGCGTGCACGCGAGCCGAAGAGGTATGCCTCGAGGACTTCGCCGCGTGGCGCCAGCGCCCGCTCCAGGCGCGCCGGAAGCGGCTCGTTCACGGTTGAACGTTCCATGCTGCGAATCCTGTGACATGGAGCCCTCGGGAGCAAGCTCGTCGGGGTGAGCATTCGCCGGCAGCGGACAGGCAGGTCGAGTTGCGCACCGGCGTGCGAGTGCGGATGATGCCCGCCGCTCGCAGGCAGCGGACGGACAGCGGAGATGGAATACCTGAAGAAGGCAGTGAAGACTCCCGCCACCGGTGAGGACGATACCCGTGCACGGGTCGAGTCGATGCTGAAGGACATCGAGTCGGGAGGCGAGCCGCGCGTGCGGCACTACGCCGAGTCGCTGGACGGCTGGACGGGCGACATCGTGGTGAGCGCCGAGGACATCGCTCGGGCGTCGGACTCTCTTGCGCAGCGCATGAAGGACGACATCGCGTTCGCCCACGCGCAGGTGCGGACCTTCGCCGAGGCACAACTTGCGAGCATGCACGAGTTCGACACCGAGCTTCACCCGGGTGTGATCGCCGGCCAGAAGCTCATTCCGGTGGAGACCGCGGGCTGCTACATCCCCGGCGGGCGGTATGCGCACATCGCGTCCGCCATCATGAGCGTGACCACGGCCCGGGTGGCCGGAGTGCGGCACGTGACAGCGTGCTCGCCCGCTGTCCCCGGCCGAGGTGTGCACCCGGCTATCCTGCACACGGCGCATCTCGCGGGAGCCGACACCATATTGGCGCTCGGTGGCGTGCAGGGCGTGGCGTCGCTCGCCTTCGGCCTGTTTACCGGGCACGCGGCCGACATTCTGGTCGGACCCGGAAATCGATTCGTCGCGGAAGCAAAGCGCGTCCTGTTCGGGCGGGTGGGCATCGACCTGTTTGCGGGGCCGACCGAGATCGCGGTCGTCGCGGACGAAACGGCGGATCCGGAGATCGTCGCGAGCGACCTGGTAGGGCAGGCGGAGCACGGTCCGGATTCGCCGGCGTGGCTGATCACCACGTCGCGAACGTTGGCAGACCGGGTCATGCGCAGAATTCCGCACTACATCGAACGTCTGAGCGAGCCCAATCGCACCGCGGCGGCGAGCGCGTGGCGGGACTATGGTGAGGTCGTCCTCGCCGAAACGCGCGAGGAGGCGGCGCGGCTGAGCGACGCCTACGCGCCGGAGCACCTGGAGGTGCAGGCAGACGATCTCGATTGGTGGCTCGGCCGGCTGCGCAACTACGGCTCGCTGTTCCTCGGCGAGGAGACGACCGTCACCTACGGGGACAAGTCCTCGGGCCCGAACCACATCCTGCCCACCAAGGGAACGGCGCGCTATACCGGGGGGCTGAGCGTCGCCAAGTTCATCAAGACCGTCACATGGCAGCGCATGACCCGCGACGCAAACCGAGTGGTGGGGCAGGCAAGCGCGCGCATCTCGCGGGCGGAGGGCATGGAAGGACACGCCTACGCCGGTGACGACCGGTTGGCGAAGTACTTTCCGGGCGAGCAATTCGAGCTGTCCTGATCGGATTCGGCCGGCGGTGGAGCACGGCAGCGGGGCGGCAGCGGGCGGCCGCATCGTTCGACACGCTCGTGGCAGCCCGAGCATCCGCGCGGCTTCCGAATGCTCCGTCGCGGCAGTTCGGCTGCTCGGTCGCGGGCGATGGTTGCCGTGAAGCGGGGCCGGCTCGACATGCCCGAACCCCCACGCCACTGGCGATCATCGGACGCGACGTTCGCTTCGGCCGATGTGGCACAGTCGCAGTAGCGCAAACACGTGTCCGTCATGACCGACAGACCCGCTCCAGACGACGAGTTCGATGAATGCTTCGGTGCGCGGTCGCCGCGGACCGATTTCGAACGGCTCGCCGAGCGTGCGATCTCCCGCCGCGCCGCGCTCCTGCGTGGTGGCCATCACCCGGGACGACGGGGGGCCGATCGGCTGATCCCGCTATGGAGAGCGGTCGGCGGGTGAGGTGTGCATGCGTACCTCGCCGTTCACATCAGTGTCCAGGGCACGCCCGTAGCTCACTGTACCGTGATGATCGTCAGCCGCCGCAGATGACGCCGTCGGGAAGGCTTTCGATGTGCGCGCAGATGTCGCGCGGACGGGTGATCCACACACGGTGCCGGTGCGCGGCAATGTGCTGCAGCGCCTTGCGCAGCCGGCGCATGCGGTAGGGGCGCCCGACCACGAACGGATGGAGCGAGATCGGGCACACGAGAGGCTGGTCCACGCTCTGCTCCAGCATCTCGTCGAAGGCGTCGACGATCATGTCGGCGAACTCCTCCGAGGTGTGGTGATACCACACGATGCCGCGGGTGTCGTTGCACTCGATGGGGTAGGGCATGGCCAGGATTCGGCCGTGGCGGGTGCGCATCCACACCGGCTGATCGTCGCAGGTCCAGTCCATGAAGTAGCGGTAGCCGGCCTCGGCAAGGAGGTCCGCGGTGACCTCCGAGTTCGACAGCCACGGGCTCATCCAGCCGGCGGGGCGTGCCCCTTCCTCGCGCTCGATGGTCGCGGTGACCTCGGCGATCAGCTTGCGCTCGTCGTCCTCGGAGAGCCCCTCCTGCACGTCGCTGTTGGTGACGCCGTGGCCGAGGATCTCGTCGCCGCGACGGCGAAGCGCCTCGGGAATCTGCGGGCAGTGTGCGTAGACCGCGGTGTTCATCTGCGCTTCGATCGGCAGATCGAGCGCGTCGAACAGGGCGAACATCCGCCAGATCCCGACCCGGTTGCCGTAGTCACGCCAGGAGTAGACGCTGTGGCTCGTCGCCTGATCGGGCGGCGCAATGGCTGCGCCCTTTCCGCGCCCGTAGCGAAACGCTTCGATATTCACCGCGATGTAGACGGCGAGGCGTCTCTCGCCGGGCCAGGTGTAGTCGGGGCGCTGGGTGATCGGGGAGTAGTCGTAGCGTCCGTGGGATTCGAGCATGGCGGTTTCCGTATGGAGTGACGGTATGACGACCGGCTGGGCGCGTGCGACGCCGGTCAGGCTTTCCACACGCGATCGAATACTCGCATGAAGTTGCCTCCGAGAACCTTCGTTGTCTCCTCCGGCGTGAAGCCGCGGTCGATCAGCGCCTGTGTCAGCAGCGGAAAGTGATCCACGCGGTTGAAGTCGTCGAAGTAGACGTTGTCGAGCCGGTAGTCCCCGAACACCTCCGGATAGCGCACGCGGAAGAACGCGTGAAAGCGCACCGCGGATTCCGACTCGAAGAAATCCGACCCGATACCGACATGATCGACGCCGACCAGGTCCGCCACGTAGGCGATGTGATCGATCATGTCCCCCAGCGCGGGGCGCACGCCGGGTTTCGTTTCGCACAGCGGTCCGTAGGCTGTGATGCCGATGACGCCGCCGCACTCCGCAAGCGCCTCGAGCACGTCGTCACCGCAGTTTCTGGGTGTATCGCACAGTGCGCGGGCGTTTCCGTGCGAGACGATGACGGGCTGGCGGGAGCAGTCGATGGCGTCGAGGGTGGTGCGGTCGCCGGCGTGCGCCATGTCGACTGCGATGCCGACGTGATTCATCTCCCGCACCACGATCCTGCCGAGCTGGGTGAGACCGGTGTCGGGATGCTCCAGGCACCCGCATCCGAGTGAGCTGCGCTCGTTGTACATCAACTGGCCAATGCGCAGTCCGAGGCGGTGGAGGATGCGTACGAGGGTGGGATCGTCCTCGATCTTGGTCGCGAGTCCCTGAACGCCGAAGATGACCCCGAGCCTGCCCTCGCGCTTCGCGCGGCGGATGTCTTCGGCCGTCTCGACGAGGAGGAGTCCGGGTTCAATCTCGAAGTAGCAGTAGTGTCCGTGCATGGTGCCGACCAGGGCCCGGAAGTCGTCGGTGCCCATGCCGATGCCGCCGATGCCGAGGGTGACGTTCTGGGCCGTGACTCCGCCGGCGATCGCGCGTTCGAGATAGGGGACACCGTCGATGGCCTCGGGCACGATCTGGGCGACGGGCAGCAGCACCGTCACGCCCTGGCCATCGATCAGGATGGCGTCTTCGTGAATTCGTCGGGCGTCGTCGCGAGTTTCGGCCGGGTCGGTCACGCGGATGTCCTCGGTGGGCGGTTTGCGGTTTGACTTCGAGCAGGATCTCGGTCCGATCGAATTCCATTCGGCATTGGGCGCCGCTCGCCGGCGTTTGCCGATCGGCTTCCGGATCGGCGAGGTCTCCGGCGTTCCTTCAGCGCCCCCGCACTCGTTCGCAATCGTCCGATGGCTCGGATTCCCCTCCGGTCGGGATTGCGGCGACGATCAAGGTCGATTTCGGCACGGGAGATGTTATACGGCCCGCCGCGCTGCTGTCCCCTTCGGCACTTGACTCCGCGGCAACCGCGCCCGCTCGAGGCTGAATTCGACGCTCGTCGTGATTCCGATCATTGCAGTCGCACCGCCGCCTGTACTCGGCGTTGCGGCGGGACCAGGCGGCACCGTCATCCCTGATGCACCGATTCTGCGCCTCGATTGCCGACAGCGTGCGCCTCCGCAAGGTGACGCGCCACCGCCTGGTTCGATGCAGAGACACCTCGAAATGTCGGAGCTCCCGTCCGGGGGTGTAGGCTCGGGATCCGTGAGCGAGTGCCTGGAGGAACACATGAGCCTGCTGATCACGAACGCCACGATACTTACCGTCGACGCGGAAGACCGAGTCATCCGGGACGGGGCGGTGTACGTTCGCGAGGGCCGGATTGCGGCGGTCGGACCGAGCGCCGAGCTCGAGCCGAGGTACGCCGGCGCCGCACGCGTGCTGGACGGCACCGGGAAGGTGGTTCTGCCGGGCTTCGTCAGCACCCACAACCACGTCGGCTACACGTTGTTCCGCGGGCGTGCCGAGGACGCGGGGCTTGGCTGCGTCACCGGACAGTACTTCCCGATGGCGACGGTCGCGAGCCGTGAGGAGCGTCTCGCGGTCGGTTCGCTCACCTACGCCGAGCTCCTCAAGAGCGGGGTGACCACGACGCTGGAGATGGAAGAGGAGGCGGACGTGTTCGCCCCCTTCGTGGAGTCCCTCGGCGTGCGCAGCTTCATGGGCATCATGACCTACGACGTCGACGTCGATGCGATGGCGAAGGACGAGTTCCGGTACGACGCGGCATTGCGCGGGGCGCAGTTCGGTCAGGCCGTCGAGTTCGCTCAAGACTGGCACGGCAAGGCGGGCGGGCGAATCCAGGTGATGATGACGCCGAACATGACCATCTCGTCGTCGCCCGAACTGCTGCGTGCGAGCCGCGAGGCCGCTGACCGGATGGGTCTGCGTACCAGCATTCATCTGGGGTGGGGCGAGTACGAGGTGGAGGTGATGCAGCGCCTGCGCGGTCAGACTTCGTTCGAGTACGCGCGGGACATGGGAATGCTCGCCGCGGACACGGTCTGCGCGCACTGCTACGTGGTCGGCGATTCCGATACCGACGTGCTGGCCGCCTCGAAGGCCTCCGTCGCCCACTGCCCTCTGATGAACGCGGTGCGCGGCCACATCGCGCCGGTGGTGGAATACCGGTCCCGGGGTATCCCTGTCTCGCTCGGCATCGACAACATGTTCGCGGATCATTTCGAAGTGCTGCGGGCATGCGTGAACGTCGCGCGAATCAGGACCGGCAGCGCCACTGTGATGCAATGCCCCGAGGTCCTGCGACTCGCGACGATGGCCGGGGCCGAGGCGCTGGGGATGGGCATGGAAATCGGCTCGGTCGAGCCGGGGAAACGCGCCGACCTGCAAATGCTCGACTACCGCCGATTCGGTCTGACGCCGACTCTCGATCCGGTTCAGAACCTCGTTTACCACGCGCATTCGAAGGACGTCGAAATGGTGATGGTCGACGGCAATATCCTGGTCGAGGATTTCGAGCTGAAGACTGCGCACGCAAGCGCGCTGATCGACGACGCCGGAGAGGCCGCGGAGGCCGCGTGGGAGCGGTTCGTCGCCAAGTACGGCGGCATCCTCGCGCGGTGATGCGCCGAGCGGTCGGTGCGGGGCTCGTGTATTTTCCCGTCCGACACGGGTGCCGCCGGTGCGCTCGTCCGACAGGAGCGCAAACCACGATGAATTCTCCGCCTTGCCTGGTTTCCCGGCGAATGCAGGACGTTCAGATGCCGATCATTCCCTGGGTCGGCGATCTCATTCGCAGCACGCCGGGCACCATCTCGCTGGGGCAGGGCGTGGTGGACTATGGGCCTCCCGCCGCCGCCCACGAAGCGCTGGTGCGCTTCTGCGAAGACTCCGCACGACACAAGTACCAGCACGAGCAGGGAATTCCCGCGCTACGAGAACGCATCGCGGCTCGACTCGCGGCGGAGAACGGCATCGACACCGACAGATACGCGCTGATGGTGACGGCCGGGGGAAACATGGCCTTCCTTCACGCGCTGCTCGCGATCTGCGATCAGGGCGACGAGGTCGTTCTCGTCAGACCCTACTTTTTCAACCACGAGATGGCGGTGCGCATCATCGGCTGCCGTCCGGTGATCGTCGCGTCGGACGAGCACTACCAGCTCGATGTCGCCGCGATCGAGGCGGCGGTCGGGCCACGCACCCGAGCGGTGGTCACGGTGTCGCCCAACAACCCGAGCGGAGCGGTGTATCCGGAATTCGACCTGCGAGCGGTCAACGCGCTGTGCGCGGACCGGGGTCTGTTCCACATCAGCGACGAGGTCTACGAGTACTTTCTGTTCGACGGCGCCAGACACTTCTCTCCCGGCGCGATCGCCGGCGCCGAGAACCATACCGTGTGCATCTACTCCCTCAGCAAGTCGTACGGCTTCGCGAGCTGGCGGGTCGGCTACATGCTGTTCCCGGAGCCGCTCCTCGAAGCGGTCAAGAAGATCCACGACACCAACGTCATTTGCGCGCCCGCGGTCGCGCAATTCGCGGCGGTGGGGGTGCTCGACGCCGGTCGAGAGTGGGTCGAGGAACGGCTCGAATCCATCGCCACGGCGCGCCGGATTGCCCTGGACGCCCTTTCGGGTCTCGGCAATCGGGTCACCTTGCCGCGGTCGGACGGGGCGTTCTACTTTCTTGCCCGCGTGCATGCGGGCGGAGATTCGGTCGAGCTGGTCGAGCGACTGATACGCGAGCACCGAATCGCGGTGATACCGGGCACGGCGTTCGGGATGGACGACGGGTGCTACCTGCGCATCGGATACGGTGCGGCGGACACGGCGTCGATGGTGGAGGGAATGGAACGGCTCGTTGAGGGAATCACCGCGCTCGACGCAGGATGACTCGGCGACCGCCCCCGAACCCGATGCCTCCGAGCGGCGCGGCAATGGGCTCCTCCGTCGGGGTTCGAATCATGCGCCCGGGAGTTGCTGCCCCCTGAACGATAGCTGTCGCCACGCCTCGTAACAGGCGACTGCAACCGCGTTGGACAGGTTCAGGCTACGGCTGGACGGCCGCATCGGGATGCGGAGGCGGTGTTCGGACGGGTAACGCGTGAGCACGTCCTCGGGAAGTCCGCTCGTTTCCGGGCCGAACAGCATCGCGTCTCCCTCCTGGTACGACACGTCGCAGAATGGCGTCTCGCCTCGGGTCGAGAAGGCGAACGTGCGCGGCGGCGAGTGGGCGGCATCGAATGCCTCGAGCGACGCGTGCACGCGAACCCTCGTCCACTCCCGGTAGTCGAGACCGGCACGGCGCAGACGAGGCTCGTCGAGCGTGAATCCGATCGGTTCGATGAGGTGCAGCGTACAACCGGCATTGGCGCAAAGCCGTATAATGTTGCCGGTGTTCGGAGGAATTTCCGGTTGATAGAGGACGACGTGGAGCATGGCCCTGAACCCGCGTGACCGGCAGCGGCTCGCGGTCGAGTTCTGCGGAATGCCGTTCAACACCCCGCTCGTGCTGCTGTCGGGCTGCGTGGGATTCGGAGAAGAGTATACGCGGGTCGAAGGGTTCTCGAACCGCGACGCAGGCGCGATTTGCCTGAAGGGGACCACGCTCGAACCGAGGCTCGGCAACGCGCCGCACCGGGTGTGGGAGACGCCGGCCGGGATGCTGAACTCGATCGGGTTGCAGAATCCCGGATCCCGGATGGTCATCGACGAGATCCTTCCGTCCCTCGACTTCAGCGAGACGCGGTTCTTCGCCAACCTGTCGGGCTCCACCGTCGAGGAGTACGCGGAGCTCGCACGGCGGTTCGACGATTCCCCCATCGATGCGATGGAGATCAACATCTCGTGCCCCAACGTGCGCGAGGGTGGGGTCCTGTTCGGCAACGACCCCGAGATGTCGCATCGAGTGGTCGCCGCCTGCCGGACCCGGACCGCCAAGCCGCTCGTCACCAAGCTTTCGCCGAATCAGACCGACATCGCCGAGAACGCGCGCCGCTGCATCGAGGCCGGCACCGACGGGCTTGCGGTGGCGAACACGTTCGTCGGAATGGCGATCGACGCGCGGACTCGGCGCCCGGTGCTCGGGGAGAACAAGGGCGGGCTGTCCGGGCCGGCGGTCAAGCCAATGGCCCTGTACCAGGTGCATCAGGTCCATGAGGTGGCCAGCAGGCACGGCGTCCCCATCATCGGCCAGGGCGGGATTGCATCGGCGGAGGATGCGCTGGAGTTCATGATCGCGGGCGCGAGCGCGGTCGGCGTGGGCACCGCGCTGTTCTACGATCCGCTGGTGTGCGTGCGCATCAACGAAGGGCTTGCGGGCTACGTGCGAGAGCACAATCTCGACAGCGTCTCCGGCCTCGTCGGCACCCTGGAGCTCAATCGTGATCCCGGCGTCTGGTAGCCGGCCGCCACGCCGGACACCGACAGCGGTACCGCCCGCCCGGGATGCGACCGCGCGGTGGCACCGGTCCCGCCGGCGCTGGCCGGCGAGCACTGATTCAGCTCGAACCGGGCGCTCGTTCGAGCCGGCGCAGGAACACTTCCATCTCCCTCACGGCCTGACGGTCGCCTTTCGCGGTCGCGGCGGCGATGCCGCGCCGGTAGGCGTCGGTGGCCGCGACGGCGTCGCCACCTTCGGCGCACGTCTTCCCCAGGAGTTTCCACGCCGCTGAGTAGAGGGGATCCAACTCGACCGCCCGTTCCAGATGGGTCCTGGAAGCGGCGGTGTCGGAGCGCTCGAGACAGGCCTTGCCGAGTCCGAACCGAATCGCCGGGCCGTCCTTGCCGGCCGCGATGAGCGCCTCGAGATTCGAGATGAGAGCGTCGCGGTTCATCTTCGGGCCGGGCGGGCCGCCGATGCGTGGATGGCCGCCGAACGCGTCCTGTCCACGGGCGTGCGATTCGGCCCGGATCTGCGCCGGAATACAGGACCGGCGCGCCGGTGCCACCATGCATCCTGCAACCGGTCGACGCGCACCCTCAGCCCCTCCAGAAGATCGGCGAGAGCAGCACCAGCAGAGTGAAGATCTCCAGTCGTCCGAGCAGCATCGCGAGCGACAGGAGCCACTTCGCGGTGTCGCTGATGTCCGCGTAGTGCAGACCGACTCCGCCGAGCCCCGGACCCAGGTTGTTCATGCACGCGGCGACTGCGGAGAACGCCGTCACCTGATCGAGTCCCGTCGCCATGAGCGCGAGGAGCAACAGCGAAAACGTGGCGACATAGGTTGCAAAAAACCCCCAGACGGCGTCGATCACGCGCGGCGGCATGACCGTGCCGCCGACCTTGATGGGCACCTGCGCGCTCGGGTGGACCAGCCGCACGATCTCGCGCATCCCCTGCTTGAAGAGCAGCAAGACCCGGATCACTTTCAGCCCCCCCCCGGTCGAGCCTGCACAGCCGCCGATGAAGCTCGCAAACAGGAGCAGCACGGGCAGGAAGCTGGGCCAGAGGTGGTAGTCGGCAGTGGTGAAGCCGGTCGTGGTGCTGATGGACACAGCCTGGAAGACACCGATGCGGAACGCAGTGAACGGATCGGAGAACGTGCCGGAGGCGAAAAGATAGATCGAGGTCACGGCGGCGACGCCGCCGAGAATCAGCAGATAGCATTTGAGCTCGGAGTCGGCGCCGTAGACGCCGAGACTGCGCGAGCGCCAGGCGGTGAAGTGCAGTGCGAAGTTCATGCCCGCGGCGGTCATGAACACGATGGCGACCAGCTCGACCAGGGGATCGTCGAACTGTCCGACGCTCGAATCGTGAGTCGAGAACCCACCGATGGCCACGGTGGAAAACGCATGGGCAATCGCGTCGAACGGGGTCATGCCCGCGGCCCAGTACGAGAGGCCGCACAGCGCGGTGAGCGACAGGTAGAGATACCACAGCGCCTTGGCGGTCTCGGTGATTCGCGGGGTGAGCTTCGAGTCCTTCATGGGCCCCGGCGTCTCGGCGCGATAGAGCTGCATCCCGCCGACGCCGAGCATCGGGAGGATGGCGACCGCCAGCACGATGATCCCCATGCCGCCCAGCCACTGCAGCAGGTGACGATAGAAGAGCACCGCCCTGGGGAGCTCGTCGAGGCCGGTGATGACGGTCGCGCCGGTGGTGGTCAGGCCCGAGACGGACTCGAACACCGCATCGGCGGGCGGGAGGTCGGGGGTATCGCTCAGAAGCAGTGGAACGCTGCCGGTGAGGCCGAGGGCGAGCCAGAATCCCACGACGATGACGAAGCCGTCTCGCAGCCTGAGATCGTCTCGCGAACGCCGTACCGGAAACCAGAGCGCGGCTCCGGCCCCGGCCACGAGCAGCATCGAGACGATGAACGGCGGCGCCGACGGCTCCTCGTAGATCCAGGCGATGCCGATGGGAGGCAGCATGGTGAGGCTGAACATCATGAGGAGCAGGCCGAGAATGCGCTGAATGGAGCGGAGCTGCATGACGCGCTTCAGAGAAATGTGACACCGACCTGGAACAGCTTCTCGACCTCCGCCACCTTCTTCTTGTCGGTAAGGAAGAGAATCACGTGGTCGTCGTTCTCGATGATCGTGTCGTGGTGGGCGATGATGACGTCGTCGCCCCGAACCACGGCATCGATGGTGGTGCCGGCCGGCAGCTTGATGTCTCCGACCGCGCGTCCCACGACCTTCGATGTGCGCCGGTCGCCATGGGCGATCGCCTCGATCGCTTCCGCTGCGCCGCGCCGCAGCGAGTGCACCGCCACGACATCTCCCCGGCGCACATGTGCGAGCAGTGCGCTCACCGTCGCCTGCTGCGGCGAGATCGCGATGTCGATGGTCCCGCCCTGCACGAGGCCGACGAAGGCGTTGCGATTGATCAGCGCCATCACCTTGCGGGCCCCCATGCGCTTGGCGAGCATCCCGGAGAGGATGTTGACCTGATCGTCGTTGGTGACCGCGCAGAATACGTCCGTCTGATCGATGCCTTCCTCCCGGAGCAGGTCCTCGTCCGCCGCGTCGCCATGCAGGACAACGGTGCCGTCGAGGGTTTCGGACAGCCACTGTGCCCTCTCGGGCGAGTGTTCGATGAGCTTGACCTGAACCTGTCCCTCCAGTGCCGCTGCAAGCCGGCGTCCGATGTTCCCGCCGCCTGCGAGCAGGATCCTGCGCACGGGCCTGTCGAGCTTGCGCAGCTCTCCCGTGACCGCGCGGCTGTGCTCCTTCGCTGAGACGAAGAACACCTCGTCGTCGGCTTCGATGACCGTGTCTCCCTGGGGGATGATCCCGACCCCACGGCGGAAGATCGCCGCAACACGGGTTTCGATGGTCGGCATGCGGGTCGGGAGCTCGCGCAGGGCGTGACCGACGAGGGGGCCGCCGTAGTATGCCTTCACACCGACCAGCCGGACCCTTCCGTTGGCGAAATCGAGCACCTGCAGCGCACCGGGGGTTTCTATCAGCCGGCGAACGGACTCGGTGACGAGTTGCTCCGGACTGATGATGAGGTCGACGGGGAGTGCGTCCCGCGCGAACAGCTCCCGGTGCTTGACGTAGTGCGCGGAACGAACGCGGGCGATCTTGGTGGGCGTACGGAAGACGGTGTAGGCGACCTGGCACGCCACCATGTTCGTCTCGTCGCTGCTGGTCACGGCGAGCATGAGATCGGCGTCCTCCGCACCGGCCGCGGCCAGCACGTCCGGATGCGACGCATGCCCGCGAACGGTGCGGATGTCGAGGTGGTCCTGAAGCGACCGCAGCCGGCGGGCATCGATGTCGACAACGGTGATGTCGTTGGCTTCGCTGGCAAGCGTCTCGGCGACGGTCGAGCCGACCTGCCCGGCGCCTAGAATGATGATCTTCACGGTGGTCCGCTGGACCGTTGTCGGTCAGTTGCCGCCGCTCGACGAGAGCTTCGGGTCGATACCAAGTCCACGCAGCTTGCGGTACAGGTGCGTGCGCTCGATGCCAGTCGCCATCGCCACCTTGCTCACGCTTCCTCCTGTCTTGCGCAACCGGTATTCCAGGTAGGCGCGCTCGAATTGCTCCCGTGCTTCTCGGAATGGGAGCTCGAACTCCATGATTTCATCGTCCCGGCGTTCAATCTCCGGAATTGCCCCGAGTGCGGCGTCGACTTCTTCGAGTTCGATGACCGATCCGCTGCCGAGGATCAGAAGGCGCTGGAGCACGTTGATCAGCTCCCGGACATTGCCTGGCCAACTGTGATTGCGGAGTCGGTTCTGGGCGCCTACGGTCAGGCGTCGGTTGGGCAGATGCTCGCGAGTCACGAGCACGTCGATGTAGTACGAGACGAGTTCCGGGACGTCTTCGCGATGGTCGCGCAGTGGTGGAACCTCGAGAGGGACGACGTTGAGAAGATAGTAGAGATCCTCTCGCAGCCTCGATGCGGCAACAGTTCGACCGACGTCGCTACGGCTCGCGGTGACGATTCTCACGTTCAACGGAATCGGTGTCGCGCCGTTGACGCGGAGGAACGATCGTTCCTGCAGCATGGTGACGACACGGGACTGAAGCTCCGGTTCCATGTCCACGATGTCTTCGAGAAAGAGCGTGCCGCCGTTTGCTTTCTCCACTGCGCCGTAGCGAATGAGAGGCCCGTCTTCCGCCCCGAAGAGCTCGGCGAGACCAGCGGCTCCGATGAGGCCGGCAATGCGCACGCGCACGAACGGTCCGGTCGCGCGAGGGCTGTGGGCATGCAGATAACGCGCGACCAGCTCCTTGCCGCATCCCGACTCCCCGGTGATCAGGACCGGCGTGTCGTGCTCGGCGATTCGCTTGACCTGATCCCGAAGGCCGCTCATGACGGTGCTGCGTCCAATGGGTTCCGATACCTGCAACGCCTCGTGCTTGAGTCCGATGTTCTCCCGGCGAAGTTCCGCGGTTTCCAGTGCGCGTCGGATAGCCAGCAGGAGCTTTGCCGTCGACAGTGGCTTTTCGAGAAAATCGTATGCGCCGAGCCGTGTCGCCTCGACCGCCGTCTCGATCGTCCCGTGGCCGGACATCATGATGACCGGAGCGTCCGCGGAGTTGCTTTCGGACCATTCCCTCAGCAGGGAGATTCCGTCCGAATCGGGCATCCAGATGTCGAGGAGGATGAGATCCGGACGGCGATTGCGCCGTGCCGCGCGTGCGGCTTCCGCATCCTGCGCGGTGTCGACCTCGTACCCTTCGTCCTCGAGGATGTCCTTGATGAGGGCGAGGATGCCGGGCTCGTCGTCGACCACGAGGATGCTCGATGGAGTGGGCGTCTGCATGGTCCCGGCCTCAGAAGTTCGGTCGCAACTCGGCGGGCTCGGGGTGCGGGGCTACGATGGGTGCGGCCTTGAGAGTGGGCAGATACACCGTGATTCGTGCGCCGCCGTTCGAAGAGTTTCGCCCCGTCACGATTCCGCCGTGCTCCTCGACGATCTTCTTCGCGATGGCCAGACCCAGGCCGGTGCCCCTCGGTTTTGACGTGACGTAGGGCTCGAACATCCGATCGACGATGTCCTGCCGGAAGCCGGCGCCGGAGTCCTGTACCGTGAGCCGCACCATGTCTTCGCTGCCCGCACTGCCGGTTCGGGTCTCGACTCCCACCCACGGCTGGTCGCTGTCACCACAGGCCTCGACTGCGTTCGTCAGAAGGTTGTGAAGAACCTGCCGCAGGCGATCGGGGTCCGCGTACACCGTGTTGAGCGGCCGCAGAAGTCGGGTTTCGAACCGAACCGTCGGGGATGCGGTTCGGTACAGCTCGACGACGTCGAGGACCAGGACATTCAGATCGATGGACATCGGACGCATCATCGGGGAACGCGCGTAGTCCGAGAATGCGTTCACCATCTCCTTCATTGACTCGACCTGCTGGACGATGGTGCGGGTCAGGCGATCCATCTGTGCCGCGTCGACCGACTGGACCTTGTGAAGGTACTTGTCGCGGAGGCGCTCCGCTGCGAGCTGAATGGGAGTGAGAGGGTTCTTGATCTCGTGGGCGAGACGGCGTGCGACCTCACTCCAGGCGGCGTTGCGCTGTGCCTGAATGAACTCGGTGACGTCATCGAACACGATCACGTCTCCTTCGCCTCCGGCGAGCGACGCGGCGCTGCACACGAGTACGCGCCGTCCCTGGGAGGTGAGGACGCTGACTTCCTCACGGCTGTCACGCAAGCCATCGATCGTGGTCTCTTCGAGCCGTTCGAACAGGGAGAGCACCAGGGGATCGAACTCGGGATGCACGTCGGCGAGAGACTCGAGCGTTCTTCCAATCATCTCATCGAGATCGACGCCGAGTATTTCCGTCGCGGCGCGATTGACGGTAACGATCCGGTGTTCACCGTCCAGCGTCAGCACCCCCGTGGACAGACGTCGCAGCACGGTTTCCAGGTGCGCGCGTTGGGATTCCACAAGATGTTGACTCTCTCGCGTTTCGTCCTGTGCCCGCTTGAGCTGGCGAGTCATTTCGTTGAACGAAGCGACCAGAAATCCGATCTCGTCCTGGGCGGCGCCGGGAAGCTGCGTTTCGTAGTCTCCGCTGGCGACCGCTTTCGTTCCCTCCGAGAGGTCGCGCAGCGGTGCCACCATGCGCCTCGCGGAGCGGAATGCGGCATATACCGCGGTAAACAGGCTGACGAGCAGGACGATTGACAGCGTAAGGGTGAAGCTCAGCTTCAGTGGTTTGCGAAGGTACGACAACTCACGGTACTTTGCCGACGCCGACTCCACACTGTTCGCGAGGGCGTTCATCCGTTCCGTCACCGGGAAGAGCGCCTGCAGCAGCCGAGGTTCGCCGGTGGCGTCGTGGGAGGGAACCGACACCACGACCTGCACGTGCAGCCCGCTGTCGCCGATGTCGTCGAGACCGATGTAGTCGCCGGAACCGCGCGCCTGCGAGATGATTGCGTCGCTGGGGCGGCTTGGCACCACGGCGGTGGGGTCAACGTTGCTCGATCCGACAATGCGCCCGTTCCCGCCGATGAGGGTGAACTCCGACGCACCGCTCAAACGGCGGGCATCGTCAAGCGCGCTGACTGCCTGCGCGTCCGGGAGCGGCTCGATGTCCGAGGCGATTCTCGCGGTCTGGGAGAGCAGTTCCCGCATGCGTACTCCGAGTGCGGTGCGGCTGAGATCCAGTGCGTCGTTCAGCGCCTCTTCGATGCGCACGTCGAACCAACTGTCGATGCCGCGGTGCAGGAACTGGAGCGAGAAGTAGTAGACGATGGTGACCGGTGTCACCGACAGGACCACGAAGACGATCACCATGCGCACCGTGAGCTTGGCCCCGGGGCGCTGTTCCCGAGCCTGATGGAGCAGGTGATAGAGATTCCACGCAATCAGGACGCCGAGGCCAATCAGCGCCACTGCATTGATCGCCAGGAGGACGGAGTAGAGCTCACCGAATCGCGCGGAATCCTGCGTGGCGTTACTCATCAGGTACGTCGATCCGAGCAGTATCAAGCCCAGGACGACCATGGGGGCGGCGCCTCGCCCGAGCCGATTCATCGCTCGATTCGCCATTCGAACCACCCGCTGTTCAGACGCCACCCCGGACTCAGATAGGCAATGGGACGCAGCGGCGACGGCAGAGCCTCGATGTCGAGTCGCGCCCTCATTCGAGCCGTGTACGGCGCATCCTCCGACAGGCGCTCGAGCGCGACAATCGGGACGGATTCGAGGTGGCCGAGCGTCACGATCAATTCCTGGAGCGAGCGATAGTTGCGCATGCTTCCGTCATCGAGGTTGCGGAGCCGGTACCGGCCGGTCAGCACATTCGTCTCGATCCGATATCGGATTTCGCGTACCGCCAGGGTCTCGGCCCACCACTGCCCGCGTTCGCGACGCACCTCGATGTCGACGATGACCGTCAATGCGACACCGTTTTGCATCGCCTCGAGATTGGCATCACTGAATGCGAAATTGATGCGTGCGTCGGCGACGTAGCTCGTGCCATCGGGGCGCAGTGACGCGTGTTCGACTTCGAAATGTCCGCCGTGCGAACTTTCCTGCTCCGCGTGGCCGCCAATCGGGCATAGCGCTGCGACACCCAGGGCGAGCCAAACGAGCTGCCGAAATGCGTGGGTTCCGAGGTCAACGCTTCGCCAGCGCGGCATAGAAGAACCCGTCCATCGCGTCGTCACTGGGCAGGATCTGACGTCCGTGTCCGGCCGGGCGGCCCCACGCGGCGTCGATCTCCACCGGGGCTGAATCGGGGTGCTCCGTCACGAAGCTTCCGATGACCGATTCGTTCTCGGCGGGCAGCACGGAGCAGGTAGCGTACAGGAGGCGCCCCCCGCGAGCCAGAAGAGGCCACAGCGCATGGAGCATGGCCTTCTGCCGGGTTGCCATCTTGTCCACGTCCTCGGGACGACGCAGAAACTTGATGTCGGGACGGCGCCGAATTATCCCTGTGCCCGAGCACGGTGCATCGAGCAAGATACGGTCGAATGGTCGCCGGTCCCACCAAGCGTCCGGATTTCCGGCGTCTCCCAAACGTACCTGCGCCGTCAGTCCGAGGCGAGTCAGGGCGTGTCGCAGGTCATCAAGGCGGCGAGCGTCGTTGTCGAGCGCCACGACCTCGATACCATCGGCGCCTCGTTCGAGGATATGTCCGGTCTTGCCTCCCGGGGCCGCGCATGCGTCGAGTACCCGGCTTGCACGCGGGGCGTCGAGCAGCGCAGCGGCCAACTGGGCCGCCTCGTCCTGCACGGAGACGAGTCCTTCGGCGAAGCCCGGAATGGACTCGACAGCACGGGGAGACTCGAGGGTGACCCCCTGATTCGAATGTACGGTCGGGTGGACCGCAATCCCGTGGTCCGACAGAGTCCGCATGTAGTGCGCGCGCGCGATTCTGCGAGCGTTGACCCTGAGAGTCATCGGAGGCCGTTCCAGATTGGCGCGGGCGAGCGGTTCCCATGCTTCCGGCCACGCACGTTCGAACGCCGCAAGCAGCCAGTCGGGGTGTGCGAGTCGTGCCTTCGCGTCGCGTTCGATGCGCGCGATTGAACCGTGTTCGGTGGCGAAGCGCCTCAAGATCGCGTTGAGGAATCCCGCCGCCCACGGCTTGCCGATGGTTTGCGCCAGTTCCACCGACGTGCTGACCGCGGCATGGGGCGGCACCCGCGTGAAACCGAGTTGATAGAGCCCGAGGAGCGCAATGGTGCGAATGGCCGAATCCCGTGGCGGTCTTGGCGCTACGTGGGCGAGCCAGGCCTCCAGACGCGGGAGATAGCGCAATGTGCCGAACACCAGTTCCTGGGCGAAAGCCCTCTCGCGTGGAGGGAGTTGCGAGTCGGCGCGCGAGCGCTGGGTCGTGCCGAGTGAGCGGCCGTCGCGGAGCACTCCCGTCAGAAGCGAATGGGCCACGCCCCGCGCCGAATCCCGCGGGCGACGCGAAAGGACGCGCGGGCGCGGGCGGTTCATCTCGGCCCGGGTCCGAAGCGCGTGCCGGGAGCGAGCCGATGCCCGCGAGCGAACTCCGCTGAAGACATCCTTCGCGCTCCGGGTGGCTGGACATCGGAGAGATTGATGGCACCGCACGCTGCTGCGACCACCATCCCCTCTTCGTCGCAGCGCAGTACTGTCCCCGGCGCGGCCGTCGAATCCGTGTCCGCGATCTCCGCACGCCAGACTCTGAATGCCGGCGTATCCTGACCAGCCACGTACGTGTGCGCGACGGGCCACGGATCGAACGCTCGAATCATGCGTTCGATTTCGGTCGCGGGACGAGTCCAGTCGATCGCAGCTTGCGATTTCGAGAGCTTGGGCGCATGCGTGACACGCGTCTCGTCCTGTACCTTG
Organism: Gammaproteobacteria bacterium; assembly: GCA_022826505.1. Taxonomy (GTDB): domain Bacteria; phylum Pseudomonadota; class Gammaproteobacteria; order HK1; family HK1; genus HK1. The sequence goes on along the minus strand of JAJDUQ010000277.1, from coordinate 2,711 downwards.
CCCTCGATGGCACCGGACTCGAGTGCACACAAGGTTTCGAGGAGCGCCGCCGCGCCGAGTTTCGCCAGGCGCTCGGTCAGGGAGCCCGTGGTGTCCTTCGAGGCGACAGGGCAGGTCTGCACGGCGAGAATCGGTCCGGAATCGAGTCTGGAATCCATCGCCATGATCGAGACACCGGTCCGCGCATCACCGGCCAGAATCGCGTGATGCACCGGCGCTGCTCCGCGCCAGCGCGGAAGGACCGATGCGTGGACGTTGATGCAGCCAAGCCTCGGTATGGCGAGGATCGACGCCGGCAGCAGGAAGCCGTACGCCGCGACCACCAGAAGGTCGGGATCAACCGCCCCAAGCGTTTCCGCTGCGTCCGAATTGCGCATGCCGCGGGGTTGATGGACTTCGATGCCGGCCGTCAGCGCACGTCGCTTGACGGCGCTTTGCGTCACTCGCTTCCCGCGTCCGGCACGAGCGTCGTGTCTCGTGAATACCGCCGCTACGCAGTGACGGGACCCGACGAGCGCATCAAGGATGATGGCCGCGAACTCCGGCGTGCCGGCGAATGCGAGCTTCATCCGGACAGTCTCACGCGTACCGCAGAGCCTTTTCCGCCTTCTTTCGAATTCGCTGTCGTTTCAGCCGGGAGAGATAATCTACGAACAGTCGGCCGTCGAGGTGGTCGATTTCGTGCTGGATGCAGACGGCGAGCAGCCCTTCGGCTTCGATTTCGCGAGAGTTGCCGCTGCGGTCGAGTGCGGATACCCGTACCCACTCCGGGCGTTTCACGATTTCGTAGACGCCAGGGACGGAAAGGCATCCTTCCTCGGTCTCCGTCTCGCCACTGGTAGCACGAATTTCCGGGTTCACGAGGCACACCGGCGCGTTGCGGTCCTGCGACACATCGATGGTGACAACGCGCCTGGAAACATTGACCTGAGGCGCAGAGAGACCAATTCCGGGCGCGTGGTACATCGTCTCGAGCATGTCGTCGATCAGACGTCTGACCGCTTCGTCGACGACGCTCACGGGCTCGGCCCGACGCCGCAGGCGTGGGTCGGGGAAGTGCAGAATCTCCAGCCGGGACATTGGCGAGCCCTCTCGACAGCGGACCCTATGGTAAGAAAACGTGAGTCCGAGCGCCAAGCGAGGCGGCCTGACTCGGGGGGCTGACTTCTGCGCTTGGAGAGGGAGCCTCGGGCTGACAAGAGAAACGGCGCAGGGCCCATGGCCGTGGCGCGCCGCGTCACGCGAATCGAATCGACACGCCGACGGCGTCCGGACAATCATTGCCGCACTCCAGCGGGTCGAGCGTGGTATGAGCGCGCCAGAACAATCTACTCCGACCGAGTCCGAGATTCCGGGATGGCTCGCGCTCGGTCGAATCGGGTCGTGCAACGGTCACGCCGTATTGCGGGCGGTGCAATCACTCGGAAGTGTCGGTGGACTGTTCGTCGCGGGTGACCGTGAACTTGCGGCGCTCGGGTTCTCGCACGCGGCAGTCGCACGCATTCGCCGTGTCGATTGGAATGCGGTCCGCCGCGAGCAAGACATCCTGGAGAGCATCGGGGTGTCGATCGTACCTATCGCATCAAGCCTGTACCCAGTACGACTGGCCGCCATCTCGAGTCCGCCTCCGGTGCTCTACTGCCGCGGCAACGTCGAGGCGCTCGATCGTCCACAGATCGCCATAGTCGGTGCTCGGGCTGCTACCCGCGGCGGACGATACCGGGCTCGAACGCTTGCCGGGGAACTTGCGGCACTCGGGCTCGTCATCACGAGCGGGCTCGCCCGAGGCATCGACGCCGCTGCCCACAGAGGTGCACTCGATGCCGGTGGTTCCAGCGTGGCAGTCGCTGCCACCGGACCGGATTGCATCTATCCGAGATCGAACGCCGAGCTCGCTCGCGAACTCGTGGAAGCAGGAACTTTGGTCACGGAACGCGCCCTCGGGACACCGCCGCTGCCGGGGAATTTTCCGCGTCGAAATCGCTTGATCAGCGGCCTCTCGCTGGGGGTGCTCGTCGTCGAGGCGTCGCTGCGCAGCGGCTCTCTGATCACCGCCCGCTTTGCCGCAGACGAGGGACGCGAAGTCTTCGCGATTCCGGGCTCCGTCGACAGCGCCCTCTCGCGCGGGTGTCATTCGCTCATTCGAGATGGAGCGAAGCTCGTGGAATCGGTTGCCGACGTTGTTGACGAAATCGTGGGATTCGGGGGGTTGACCGGGCTGAGCGTTGCATCCCCCATCACGGTGCCGGACCGCTCCGCAGGCATTCTTGAAGGCCTCGGCGAATCGGAACGAACTCTTCTCGACGCGGTGGGTCATGATCCTGTCACGCTCGATCAACTCGTCGGCTACACGGGGATGACCAGCGATCGTCTCGCACCCGCACTCGTTGCGCTCGAGATTGACGGCTGGATCGAAACGTTGCCCGGCAGTCGTTTCGTTCGAACCGCAAGTCGGGGCCGATGAACCGGCACACCGGCCGCAGGCCTCGTGGCAAGCCGGACTCGGAACTCGGTCCGGCCCCGTGGACTCCGCGGGCGAAAGTCGATTTTTCACGCAATTGGCGGGTTGGTCGCAGCAATTCCCGCTGGCTGGAGGATAGTAGAGGAATCAGGGGGTTGGGAGGCTGAGAAAAAAATGTTCTCGTAAACTTTCGTGGGAGGATTCAGCATAATGGCCATGTTCTCTCCAGCGATGGGTGAGGTGTCATGGC